>NZ_JBUEQR010000044.1:0-27044 GCF_054968985.1 Streptococcus sp. 1F3
GATACCACTTTTTAGGCACTGGGCGCTATGATAAGATCGCTTACATACCTTTTCTGAAACTATTTCAGTTTCATGCGTTTGGCGTGCTTTATGGACTTGGCTCTTCCTTATTCCCCAAGATTTCTTATCCATTAGCTATTTGGTAAAATGACCTTCTCCAACAGCTCATCTTCCTCTTTAATCCGACGCCACAAAACCAGACTATAAAAAGGGGCAAGACACAGGGCTGTCAGCCAGGAATGGCACAGGAGGGTCATACCGACTAATTCTGGAAGAATATTCAGATAATAGTTAGGGTGTTTAACAAGACGAAAAAGGATATGGTCATTATAGGTATGATTTCTAGCAATCATCAACTTCACTGTCCATAGTTCTCCCAAAATAGACTGCACGAGGTATAACATGCCCATGGAAAATACGAGCAATACTACTCCAATACCTCCAACAACATCTATAGAAGTATGCTTACTGAAGGCTTCTACTACACTAAGCAGATAAAACAAGATATGCAAAATGGTTAAATAGCTAGTATTTTTAGCTCCATATTCTCTTCCACCATCTTTCAACATCATCCGCTCGTGTTGAATGGAAATCTTTAAAAACCATAGCCGTATCAAAAATACGACTAAAACAATACTGAGAACCATCTGATTTTCTCCCTATTTTTCATTAGCATTCTTTCATCAATCAATTCCCCATCAATCGTGAAAGACTTTCTTATTATATAAGGGGGACGTCCCAAGATCAATAAGTTTTTTAGATTTTACATATTGACGAGATGAAACATAGATAGTCTGTAGATTTAGGCGCTTATGGTGAAGTTTATCCTTAGCGATTGCTCACTTTGTGATGTTTTGCCCAGATAGAGATGCTCAAAACAATGACTAGAGTGGTAAAGCTGAATAAAACAACTACAGACACGATCGGTTCAAAGAAAAGACTGAGAAGTAAGACACCTGCCCCTGCTATCAGTAGATAGCCCGCTCGTTTCCGAGTAAGTAAGGTCTGAGGAGAGGTCATACCTGCTACGTCTTTTGGCATGTAGTTACCTGTAACCAGATAAGTTCCTGCTACAAAAGCGATCATCAAGCGCCGAATATCTAGCTGATGCCCTACATTATATACCAGGGTCATCACCATTATAAGGGTGGTAAGGATAGGCAGGATCCATTTGACTACCTTTACAACAGGAAGTTGACCATTTTTTGTACTATCCAGTACAATACATAAAAAAACATGAAACATCACTACCAGCATAGGGGTGAGGATCAGCGACACCCACTTACTACTAGTTCCATTTGCTTGGTTATCTAGAGCAAAATGAGTTTGTACAACTTCAGGTAATTGTCCATAATAGATAAGGATAAGAACGAGCGGTATCAAAAAGATACTGCTTGTTAGGACAAGCATTTTCCAATCAATTTTTTTCATCTGTTTCTCCTCCAAAGCTGGCAATCCAGACCAGCACTTCTTCAAATACGGTGTAATTGAGCCGATAGTAAATAAAATTCTTCTGTTTTTCTTCTACAATAAGACCTGACTTCTTCAAGACAGACAAGTGATGCGACACGGTAGCACCACTCAAGTGAAATAAGTCCACAATCTGACCTGCAGACTTGGGACCCGACTTCAAATATTCCAAAATCTGCCTACGAATCGGTGCTGAAATTGCCTTCAAGGTTTCTGATAAGCCCATATGATCTCCTTCTAACTAATATTTAGAAATATTTCTAAATAGAATTATACTCCTTTTATTCATAATGTCAAGAAATGTTTAGAAAAAATTCGAAATAGATTTAAAAAAGAAAGGAGAGATGATGAACACCTCTCCTAGAATTTTCTACTTATCTCCCTTATTGCGAATGACAAATCCTGCCTTTTTCTCACTGGAGATCCGTTTACGTGGTTTTTTATTATCTTTTCCAAAGTGGTCTCGATCATTAAAACGACCTTTTTCCTTATAATCCCTACGACCCCCACGGCGATCATCTCTGCGACGGTTATTGGCTCCCCTGCCACCTTTGCCAGACTTACTACGACCTCCGCCTTTATCCCCTGGGATATATTTGAACGGTAGGGGTTTTTCACGCGCAATCTCAACCTCTGGCATGGATTCCGGATCTTGTACAGTCAAGCTCAAGATATACATTGCCAGTTCTTCTGGTGAAAATTCACTAGCAAGTTTGAGGGCATCCTTACCAAACTTAGCAAAGTTCTTCCGGATAGCATCATCTGCAAAATCACGTTCAATTTTCTTAAGAGCAACTCTTTTCTTAGCTTGGAAGGCTTCTTCTGCTGTCGCAGGCTTCATGCCTGTCATGCGTTTCTTAGTCAAATCCTCGATAATTTTGAGGTAACCCATTTCATTTGGAGAAACAAAAGTAATGGATTGACCAGACTTTCCTGCACGACCTGTCCGACCAATGCGATGGACATAACTCTCAGGATCTTGCGGGATATCGTAATTATAGACATGGGTGACCCCTGAAATATCCAAACCACGAGCTGCAACATCTGTTGCCACTAAGACATCAAGCCCCCCTGTCTTGAAATCACGTAGTACGCGAAGGCGCTTGCTCTGATCCAAGTCACCATGAATGCCCTCTGCACGGAAACCACGGATTTTTAGACCACGGGTTAACTCGTCTACACGACGCTTGGTCCGTCCAAAGACAATGGATAATTCTGGCTGCTCTACATCCATGAGACGGGTCATGGTGTCAAATTTTTCCTGCTCCTTAACACGGATATAGTATTGATCCACTAATTCAGTTGTTAATTCCTTGGCCTCAATCTGTATATGCTCAGGATTTTTCATGAATTGGACACCAATCCGTTTAATCGGCGCTGGCATAGTCGCTGAAAAAAGGAGGGTTTGGCGCTCACTTGGAACACGAGAGATGATAGACTCAATATCTTCCAAAAAGCCCATATTCAGCATTTCGTCCGCTTCATCAAGGATAAGAGTTTCCACATGGGCAAGATTTAAAGCCTTGCGCTTGATCAAATCAAGGAGACGGCCAGGTGTTCCAACTACAATATGTGCTCCAGACTTAAGCGCCTTGATTTGCTTTTCAATGCTTGAACCTCCGTAAACAGAGCGCACTTTGACACCCTTGCTACGACCAAAGCGAAAAAGCTCTTCTTGACTTTGAACTGCCAATTCCCGTGTCGGGGCAATGACTAAGGCTTGAATGGTCATTTCAGCTGTGCGGATTTTTTCAAGAGTAGGCAAACCAAATGCTGCT
Organism: Streptococcus sp. 1F3; assembly: GCF_054968985.1. Lineage (NCBI taxonomy): Bacteria > Bacillati > Bacillota > Bacilli > Lactobacillales > Streptococcaceae > Streptococcus > Streptococcus sp. 1F3. The sequence continues at coordinate 3,249 of NZ_JBUEQR010000044.1, forward strand.
GTCTTTCCTGTTCCCGTCTGAGCTTGACCGATTACATCCTTACCATCAAGGGCAAGTGGAATGGTCTTTTCTTGAATTGGGCTTGCCTCTACAAAGCCTGCTGTTTCGATTTCTGCTAGCAAGTCAGCAGATAACTGTAATTCATTAAATTTCATATGCTTCTTTCTAAGTTGGGAAAACCCAACACCACCAATGGGATCTCGGCCCTCGTCTAAAAAATAAAAACCGTCTAAGCAGGACAGGTTTTTTAGACATCACTCTGGTGCAAGAAGTGGAGCTTATTTCCCATATCAACAATTTTGTTGCATGCAACCTATCCAGTATATCACAAAGAAAGAGCAAAAGATAGTAAAATTCATTATTTTTTCATCAATCCATTCGTAAGTGCTTATTAAGGAAGGCAGTTTACTGATGACTTTTCATACTCAGTAAACATCAAAAAGCAAACTAGGAAGCTACTGATACAGACCTGGGAACGATAGTAGGCGGGAAATAGAACTTGCAAAAGCAAGTGATCCTCGTAGCGTACGGCAAGGCAACGCTGACGAAGTTTGAAGAGATTTTTAAAGAGTAAAAAACATACAAGCCTTCGATTAGGCAGATAAAAGGATCCTTTATCAAAGCAAATGGTAGCTGTGTTCTTTGAATAGCAAAAAGTCCAAACTTGAATCAAATACCTGTCAACGTTCCATTGACAGAAAGAAAGGGGTATAGTATACTATTTAGGTACAAATTAAAAGGAGTTTTTTTATGGAAAATCAACAATTAGACCCTCTTGTAGCAATGGTGGACACCAATAAGAAAAAGCGGAAGCGTGTCTTAAAAATCGTTTTCGGAATCATCGGAAGCCTCTTTTTAGTAGCTGCTGTTGCTGGCTTCATCTTTTATCAAAACGGTCGCATTGAAGGAAAATGGAAAAGTCCAAACATGGCTACTGAAATAATACAGGATATTCTTCAGGAACCTGGAAATAGTTCCGAAGAACCATACATCAAACCAGAGGAATTCTTTGGCGAAACAGGTATGACCCTTGAGGTCAAAGACGATAATACAGCAGTATTCGTCCTCTACTCTACGATCAATAAACAATCTCTGCTAACTGCCTTTGATAAAATCAATGAAGACGTATACAATGAAATCCTCGCAAATATAGCACAACAAGCAGCAGAATACGGGGTCGATAAAGAAACCTTACTGAAAGAAACATTTGGAGAGGACTATGAGACTAAGATTAAGGCTGATTTCCCGAAATCTGAGACACTTGAAAAACAATTCGATGATATGATCGCTAGAGAACTGGCAAAAAACAGCAAAGCTCGCTACGATGTAGCAACCGGTCGCTTTTCTGCCGTTTACTTTGAAGGAAAGGTCAACCCACTGACACACTCTATCCAAGTCACTACGGTCAACCCTGCTCCTGACTTTGCTTCCATGCCACTAAGTGTCAAAGAGGGCGATATAATGCTCTATACACACAAGGGAGATACAGTAACCTTTATCGGAGGAGAAAAGTATCCCTTTAAAGCTACCAATTAACAAGATAGTCTCAATTCCATTCTAACATTGGGACAATACAATGAAAGGGTCTATCTCCTATTCAAACAGGAAATAGACCCTTTTTATCTTCTTTAAAAATCAAAAGGATACTTCGTCAACTTGCCTTAGTGAACGCTCGTTCTACCTTCGGCTTCTATGTATAAGGAAATTAGCGGTGCTACTCTCATTTCCAACCTTTTGATTTTTATTGGGTATTAGTAGACGAAAGAATGATAAGAGGTCTTTCTTGTCCTAATGAGCCTCTTATTTTTTATTTTAATACTGCTGCTAGAGCTTGCTGAATGGCAATCACGCTTTTGTCGCTCTTGAATTGCAAGATTTCTGTAGGTTCTATGCTCGATGAAATCCAAATTTTTAGCTCTGCATCTAACTCAACATGCCCAGATGTTTCAAGCTCAAAACGGGAGATAGAGCGGTAAGGAATTGATTTATAAGAGGTTTTCTTTCCTGTTAATCCCTGCCTGTCTACTAACAATCAGACGCTTATCTGTAAAAACAATCAGATCACGTACCAAACGAAAGGCTGACATCACTTGCTCAATCGGCAATAAGACTGCCTCTAGCTGGGCTTCTATTTTTACCGTATCTGCCTGAGCTGCATTTCCAATTAAACCTGATAATAGTCCCATTCTGATACTCCTTTCTTACATCTTTTCCTCCAGTCGGACATCTGGATACTTGTCCGCAAACCAACGGAGGGCAAAGTCATTTTCAAAGAGAAAGACAGGGTGGTCAAAACGATCTTTAGCCAAGATGTTACGGCTAGAGGACATCCGCTCATCTAGCTGGTCTTGGGAAATCCAACGTACTGTCTTTTTCCCCATCGGTGTCATGACCACTTCTGCATTGTACTCCTGTTCCATGCGATGCTTAAAGACTTCAAATTGGAGTTGCCCCACTGCTCCTAGCATGTACTCCCCTGTCTGATAATTGGTATAGAGCTGAATAGCCCCCTCCTGCACCAACTGTTCAATCCCCTTATGGAACGATTTTTGTTTCATAACATTCTTAGCAGAAACTTTCATAAAGAGTTCGGGTGTAAAGGTTGGTAGGGGTTCAAACTCAAATTTGTTCTTGCCGACAGTCAAGGTATCACCAACTTGATAGGTTCCTGTATCATAGACCCCTATAATATCTCCTGCCACCGCATTTTCAACATTCTCGCGACTTTCTGCCATGAACTGGGTAACATTGGACAGTTTCGCTTTCTTACCTGTCCGCGTCAAATTGACGTCCATACCGCGTTCAAATTCTCCTGAGACGATACGAACAAAGGCGATACGATCCCGATGACGGGGATCCATGTTGGCTTGAATTTTAAAGACAAATCCTGAGAAATCTTTAGAGAATGGATCAATCATCTCCCCATCCCTTTTCAAATGTCCGTGTGGCTCTGGCGCAAATTGCAAGAAGGTCTCAAGAAAGGTCTGCACCCCAAAATTCGTTAGGGCAGAACCGAAGAAGACAGGGGTTAACTTCCCTCCTAGAATCGCTTCTTCCGAAAATTCATTTCCAGCCTCACTTAGCAGTTCAATATCTTCTAGCACTTGAGCATAAAAAGGATTATTTCCAAACAATGCCTCTCCCTCATCAAAACTTGCGAACCGCTCTTTGCTACGGTAAAGCTCTAAACGCTTGTTATGCAGGTCATACAAGCCTTCAAACGATTTCCCCATACCGATTGGCCAATTCATAGGAAAACTAGCAATCCCAAGGACTGCTTCCAACTCTTCCAAGAGGTCAAGTGGTTCACGACCATCACGGTCTAATTTGTTAATAAAAGTAAAGACTGGAATCTTGCGATGTTTGACTACTTCAAATAATTTTTTTGTCTGTGCCTCAATCCCCTTAGCTGAATCGATGACCATAACTGCAGCGTCAACCGCCATCAGGGTGCGATAGGTATCTTCTGAAAAATCCTCATGCCCCGGGGTATCTAGGATATTAACACGCTTCCCCTCATAATCAAACTGCATAACAGAAGATGTCACCGAAATTCCCCGTTGCTTTTCAATGTCCATCCAGTCAGACTTAGCAAAATTACCTGTCTTTTTCCCCTTGACCGTACCGGCCTCACGAATCTCCCCACCAAAGTAGAGCAACTGCTCTGTAATCGTCGTTTTCCCCGCATCCGGGTGGGAAATAATAGCAAAGGTTCGGCGTTTTTTTATTTCATCTTGTAATGTCATATTGATTCCTTTTTCACTTTTCTTTACTCTTTAAAAGAGCAGAGCAAGCACTCCATCTCTTTCCTTTTGTATCCCTAATATTATAACGAAAAGAGTTGGATTTTTCAAATTTTCCAATAGGAGTGAAGCCACTACTGCATACTAGCTCTCCCATAAAATATTGGAACTTCTGTACTTCTCTAATACGCTCTTTTCAACAGACAAAAAAGAGCTTCTAGCTCCTTTCATAATGAGTCTTTTTCTGCTGACGAAAAATCTGTATCGCCTGAAAAAGCTTTAAAAAAATAGTCAGAATGAAAATAAAGAGAATCGATTCTATCAAGTAATTCCAAACCAGACCACAATCTCCTATCAAGGGCAACTTTCTTAAAAAACCATAATCCCCACCTGTTATCACATCAACTAATAAGATAAAGGTATTGACGCCAAAGGTCATCCTAGCAATCCTTCCTAGATTTAACTGATAGGAATATTGCTGGAAAAGATAGTTTAGGGCGTTGCCTAAAAGAGCCAAATGTCCGATAATGAAAGAAAAAATCGTTATGTGAAACCAAGAAAAGGGATCAAAAATAGGATATATCAAGGCACATATAGAACCAAAGACACCTATGAATGAAAAATACTCCTTGTAAGGTGAATCGTCTGATACGACCAATAAGACAATCATTGCCATACGGCAATGGTAGAGTGGCAACGATTCAGAAACAGGGGCCCTAATGATTAGATACCAACCATAGAGTAAAAGTAACTGAACTACCTGAATCACCTTAAAAGCCAACTGCCACTTTCTATTTTCATGAAATTTGATAGCTCCACTTACTACCAAGATTAAACTAAGCAGGAATAACATATGCCCCAAAAAGTCTAGTTCTGGTGGAAAACTAGGCTCATTACTAAAAAATTCCTTCATCCTTATTTTCCCTTATACTGTTTCTTAAGAAGTAGCAATCAGCATCGCAACAAGCCGGTCAAGATTCATGGAATTACTTCCCTTGAGTAAAATCTGATCGTCCGGCTCGAGACTAGCTGTGATAGACGCAACAAGCTCATCGAATTGATCTTCAGCTTCGTTTTTTCTAAAGAAATAGACTTTATCAATCGGAAACTGCTGTGCAGCCAACTGGGCTAGTTCTTCTATGTCTTGTCCGTAGAAAAAGAGCATATCTAAACAATCAGGCGAAAGACTGGTAATCATTTCTTTATGTAGCTCAATAGACTGGTCTCCCAATTCTTTCATATCTGCCAAAACAGCCAATTTCTTACCCTTTTCATTTGATGGAATAGTTGAAAAGGTTTCTAAAATCAGACGCATAGCGGTCGGATTAGCATTGTAGACATCGCTTAAAATATCTGCTCCATTTCCTGCCTTTTTCCACTCAGTTCGATTACGGGTCAGCACTAAACCTGCAAGTGCTTCTCTAATCGCTACCTCTGAAACCCCCAGGCAGCTGCCGACATAGATTGCTAACATGGCATTGGTCGCATTATACTTGCCAGTAACCGGTAGGAAAAAGTCCCCCTCCATGAAATTAACCCGAAAAGTCAAGCTGTCCTTGCTTTCGACTAAGCTCGTCACCTGTAACTCTCCTCCCTCACCAAAGCTCACCAATTGCTTCTGACTGGGCAGATAAGCCCTTGCAACCGGGTCATGGGGAAGTAACAAGGTGGCACCGTCTGGCATACCATCTGCTATCTGGAGTTTTCCTTGTGCAATTTGTTCCCGAGAATCAAAAAATGCCAAATGGGCTTCCCCAAATAAGGTAATGACTGCAAGACTTGGTTTTGCGATTTCTGACAGAAGATGAATATCTCCTAAGTGATCCTGCCCCATTTCCAGTACCAGTTTTTCTGTCTTATCTGGCATATGAAGTATGGTATAGGGTAACCCAATTTCATTATTGTAATTTCCTTGAGTCTTGTAGGTGGAAAAGGTGGTAGCTAAGACATCATGAATCATATCCTTGGTTGTTGTTTTCCCGTTTGATCCTGTTACAGCAATGACCTCAACCTGCATCTTCTCCAAATAATAGGTCGCTAAGGTCTGAAAGGCAAGTAGGCAATCCTCTACTAAGATATGGGGATAGGCTGTTTCTTTTTCAGACAAGGTAACCACACAGCCGTTTTCAAAAGCCACAGGGATAAAATCATGCCCATCCCTAGCTCCCTTTAGTGGGATAAAAAGATCGCCCATAGCTATCAAACGGCTATCAAACTCAATCTTTTCTAGTAGCTGATTTTCGTAAGCCTTCACATCATTTTTTGCTCCAACCACCTGAGCTACTTCATATACTGTCAATTTCATCATTTTCTCCAAACATATTCTTATCTGCTGTGGATATCCTTCCACTCATTCTGGTATCAACTTTCTTTTGCTTGACCATCAACTGATTACGCAAGCTCTTATCCCTGCTATAGTAGCACTCTGTAAAACCTCTTATTACTCAATAAAAATCAAAAGTAGACTAGCTTTCACAATGAAGAGTTGTGAAAGGTTGGAAATGAGAGTAGCACCGCTCATTTCCTTATAATCGAAGCCGAAGGGAGAACGAGCGTTCACCAAGGCCAGTTGACCAAGGATCCTTTTGATTGTTAAAGAGTATTAGAATCTTATTCTCCCAGAGTGTATACTGCCACTGCTCACTCTAGCCTATCGCATTCTAATTCCCTATCTTCATTATAGCATATTTCCGGCGATGACGGCAGAATCTCAAGCAGAAGGATAGGCCATTCTGCTTCCTACTGACTGAAAAATAGAGTGCTTTCGTTTTTATGTTTGCAAATCCACGGATACAAAAATAGTGAACGAAGGGAGCTGTTAGCGTCTTTTAGTCTATATGTAATGCTTTTTGCTCTTTCCTCTCACTAGTGCGGACGGAAGCAAGCGCCTCCGAAGTTTCTCCCTTATACTCAATAAAAATCAAAAGTAGACTAGCTTTCACAATGAAGAATTGTGAAAAGTTGGAAATGAGAGGAACACCGCTCATTTCCTTATAATCGAAGCCGAAGGGAGAACGAGCGTTCACCAAGGCAAGTTGACCAAGGATCCTTTTGATTGTTAAAGAGTATTATAGTTATTTCACTTTTAAAAACTATGTTATAGAATTAGAAAAACTGCCCTTGAGTATGTAGCATAAACAGGCATATCATAATTATCGTGCTGGTTTTAAAGTGAATTGACTATATTTCCTTAGTTGCGACTTTTCAGTAAGGAAAGAAGCAATTTCTAGCTCAACCTATACCATATAAAAAGAGGAGGAAACATCCACTTCCCTCACTCCTTTTGCCTCTCTTTAAATCAAATGTTGCTCACGCTTATCAAAAACTTCCCTCGCTAGGACTACCAACTTCTCAATCAAATCAGGATAGGCAAGCCCCATATTGTCCCACAAGAGGGGGTACATGGACCACTGGGTAAAGCCTGGCATGGTGTTTAGCTCATTGAGGAAAATCTCCCCTCTTTCTGTCAGGAAAAAATCACAACGCGACAAGCCACAACCACCGATAGCACGAAAGGCTGCAGCTGCATAGGAGCGTAGCTGCTCGACCACGGTAGCTGGAAGGTCAGCTGGAATCGCCATGCTAATCTTATTGTCGATATATTTGGCGTCATAATCATAAAATGCCACATCCTTAATGACTTCACCAGGTAAGGTCGTCTGAATCTCCGCATTACCTAATAGTCCAACCTCAATTTCACGGGCATCAACTCCCTGCTCGACCAAGAGACGGCTGTCATAGCGAAAGGCTAGCCCAATAGCAGAACGCAGCTCCGCTTGATTTTCTGCCTTTGAAATCCCGACACTAGATCCCATATTGGCTGGCTTAACAAAGACAGGATAGGTCAAATGAGCTTCTACAGCCTGGATTTTTTCCTCCACATCTTCTCCCTCAATCACCGTTTCAAATGCCACTTGAGGAATGCCTACTGAAGCTAGTACTTGCTTAGTCGTAATCTTATCCATGGCTACACTAGAGGCAAGAATATTCGTTCCTACATAGGGCAGGCGTAAAATTTCTAGGAAACCTTGGATAGAGCCGTCCTCACCCATTGGCCCATGGAGAACTGGAAAGACTACGGCATTTTCCTCATAAATGTCACTCGGGCGAATACCCTGGCTAGAAACAATGGTGCTATTGGTCATCAATCTCTCATCAACAGACGGTCTACAATCAAATTCCTGGGTTTTAATAAAATCTCCATTTTGGGTAATGAAGTAGGTCTTCACCAAAAATTTCTCATAGTTAATGGCCCGCATAATACTTTCAGCAGATAAGACCGATACTTCCCGCTCAGCAGAACGCCCACCGTATAAGAGAATAATGGTTTCTTTTGACATAGATTTTCCCTAACTTTCTATACTAATTTTTCTTGACTATGCTCATTTCCCAAGCCTAGAGCTCAGTCCGGTTTTCAATGGCTCGAAGGAGGGTTACCTCATCTGCATATTCAATATCAGAGCCAACTGCTAGCCCCCGCGCTAAACGTGTCACCTTGATACCTGCAGGTTTTAAAACCCGTGATATATACATGGAGGTAGCTTCCCCATCTGCTGTCGCATTGGTCGCAATGATCACCTCGGTCACTTCGTTGTCCATTAAACGTGTCAGTAAACTTTTAAGGTTAATATCGTCTGGCCCAATCCCATTCATGGGCGAAATAAGACCATGAAGAACATGATAGAGACCGTGATATTCCTGAATATTTTCCATAGCTGAAACATCTCTGCTATCTTCTACTATCAAAATGGTCGACAAATCACGTGTCTGATCCTGACAAATCGCACAAGTATCATCTTCAGCAAGATTGCCACAAAGCTGACAATACGTCAAATCACGCTTTGCTGCTAGGAGATTTTTCGCAAATTCATTGACCACATCTTCTTCCATACCGATCGTATAAAATGCCAGACGGGTCGCCGTTTTAATCCCAATTCCAGGGAGTTTAGAATAACTCTCAATCAATTTCGCAATAGGTGTAGGATATAACAATTCTCTTTTCTATCTTTCTGTAAAATTCTATCAATACTGATTTTAAGGGCTTTTTTATCACTAATTCTATATTGCTATCCTCTTATAGAACCCTCATCTCCTATCCTTTTCTACAAAATAGTGTACAGGATCCTGGATACTTTATCTGTACTAGTATATCATAAAAAAAAAGAAAGTGGTCTCTTTTTTTACCGCTTCTTTGGAATCTTCTGGTATAGTCATTTAGTCTCTATTTAGTCTCTTTTGATTGTCCCTTAAATAGTGCAGACACAAGCCCCCTGCAAAGTTTCCTCTCTCATTTTTAAGTCCAAAGTCTCAAAAATTCCGTCCTAGACAATCATTTGATTATTATCTAGGATACCACTACGACGGGAAATATCTTTTAAAGACTCACTTCGTTCGCTACTTATTTGGCAAATATCAACTTAGAGTACAGCCTATTTTAAAACTTCACAACTATATTGATTAGACCATGCTTTTTTATAGCCTCCTAATACTTTCGTTTTAAAATAGAATACCGATACTCATTCATAAAGAAAACACCAGCCTTTCGACTGATGTATCCACAGGTTTCAAGCAATTAACGAAGTGAGCCTTCGCTCTGCTTCAAATATAGGCTTAGTGATTAGCTGATAGCTAACCAAAGTCTGAGCCAAGAGGAGCGACCTCAAGACTTCTTTGGCATTTCGAGAGCTAGGTAGGGTTGGTTACCTCCAACGTTCACTCGACATTCAGAAATATAGATGACTCTTCTTCCTCTGCACGTTTGAGCTACTTGTACTGGTCTTTAGTGTAAGCAAGGAACTTTTCATTCCTCAAGGTGCAAAATAGCTTATTTTGGCATTACCATCTTATCGCAAGTCGCCAAACTTGAACTCAATGGCTTATTCTCCACTGGAGCGTCTATTCTCGCTACCACCGTTTGACCATAGCCTACTAACCTATACTATCCACATTATACGCACTCTTGCTCTTCTCTCACTTCACAACTTTCTACAATCGCTTGTAGGAAGATTACTTATCCGCTGACAGTATCCCATCAGCAGTGTAACGAGGTTTATGCATACAATCTTAGCATGTTGTCAAACAATCTTCACTAAGTTACTTCGTTAATTGATTGAAACCTGTGGAATATTATAGTTTATCTTAAATCTAATCATCTGTCAAGTAATTTTTGACAAAAAATAACCAGCCCCAAGGGCTGATTATTTTCGGAGATTATGAAAAATTTTAGGATTGTCTATAGTATAGCAAAAGGGAGATAGAGAAACATCGGTCTTAGGACGGAGATTTCCCCTCATGAAGCGACAATCCTTAAAAGGATTCATTTTCTAATTCATCGGGTGAAGCGATTGATAGAGGTTGATAATTTCTGTCGTGATGCGCTTGCTTGTAGATGAATCAAGATCAGTCAAATTCGGCAAGATAACCGCTACTGCAATCTTGGGATTGACACTTGGTGCATAAGACACAATGTTGGTGTTTACTGCTGCCATGACTTGACCTGTGTCTGTTGTCACAAAGGTTTCGGCTGTACCAGTCTTGGCACTGATTGGCACACTGGCACCTTCTGCAATGGCTCTCCCTGTTGTAAAACCACTGCTACCATTGACCACCATATAAAAACCTTGCTGGATAAGAGCCATCTCTTCTTCTGAGATATTGACTTGATTTAAGGCCTTACCAGTGATAGATTCGATGACCTCTCCTAATCCCCCTTCTGCATTATTAGCATAGATCCCTTCAGCTAAATGCGGACTAACACGTCTTCCACCATTTGCGACTGTCGCTACGTATTGAGCCATTTGCATCGGTGTGTAATTGTCAAACTGTCCGAAAGAATTGGTCAGATAATTTGAAATCGAATACTCTTTCGGAATAAATCCAGTTGATTCAAGCGGTAGATCAATTCCCGTTGCAACCCCCAAACCATATTCACCAAAAGTTCCCCGTAACTTTTCCATAGAGGACTCAAGAGACTCATTCACATCCAAAATCATTCCAGGAACATAGGGCTGTCCAACCATATTAAGGGCAATCTGAACCATATAGGTATTCGATGAATATTGCAGGGCTTCGACTGCATCAATGCTGCGATTACCAAATACAGTAAACCAAGAATTGATTGGAGCAGAGCCTGCAAATTGAATCGGCTGATCTAGCAATACTTGATTTCCTGAAATCACACCGTTCTCCCAACCTGCTGTTAGAGTCGCACCCTTGACAATTGATCCTGGAACAAAAGTATTCGTAACCGTTCCTAAGGCATTTTCCTTAACCTCATTGGTCTTTATATCATGGCTATAGCCTGCCATGGCAAGGACAGCTCCTGTCTGAGGCTCAATCACTACGGCATAGACACCTTCAGAATAACGGGCACTCCCTGTCGCCAATTCACTATCGAAATAACGCTTCAAAATGGCATTCACGCCGTCTTGAAAGGCTAGGTCAATCGTTAATTTAACATTATTCCCCTTGCTACCTTCTTGGATAGTCGTGATACTTTCGACATTTCCATTGCGATCAAGATTGATTTCTTTCTTCTCTCGTTGACCTTGCAAGACTTCCTCATACTGCTTTTCTAGATAGGCTGTTCCTACACGATCATTAAGCGAATAGCCTTTAGCCAAATATTCCTTGGCATCTTCTTCTGGTAAACCTGCCTGTTGTGTGGTTACAGTCCCGATAATAGAAGCTAGAGAAGTCGGAACGACAACCCGCTTCCAGCTACTTGCCGTAGAAATCCCAGGTAACTCAGCTTCGTTTGCTGCAATCATCGCAATCTGCTCAGCCGTCAAGGGATCTGTCACTAGATTAACCGTTTCAAAATAGGCTGCAGCATTCATTTGTGAATAGAGTTCTACAACCTTTAATTCTTCTTCAGAATAGGCTGTTTGCTCTTCTGTCAAACTGGCAACCGCATTATTGTATATAACTGCCTCATCTAAACTATTGCCATCGGTATCCAAGCGCTGTTCCTCGGGCAATGTTTTCACAACTTCCGCATAAATTTCTGGATTAGCCAAATAATAATCAGCACGCTCACGTGGTGTCACATCTATATCTGTCAGGCTCACCCACTGCAAAAGTTTAGCAGCAATTTCTTTCATCTGGCGCGCTGTCATATTATTGGAACGTGTAAAGGTAGCTACCTGCTCCACTTGGTTCTCCACCAAAGGGACACCCTTTGCATCGTAAATCTGTCCACGAACAGAACTATTGGTAATCACTTTTTGACTGGCTTTGGCTAATTTATCTGTATAAAAATCCTTGTTGACAATCTGCATATAAGCTAAACGCGATATCAAAATCGAAAACAGGACAATGACAATCGCAAATAAAATATTTAAACGTCGAGGAATAAAGGCATCCTCGCGTCCCTTTCGGGAAGGTGCTTTTTTCGCCACTTTCAAAACCTCATTCTAGAAAATTCTTCTCTATTATACCATACTGAACCCATTTTTTCTGTTTGGACTGACAGCTCTCCACGATTTTTTCGAGAATATACAAGATACAAAGGGCGCGAAAAAAGCGAATGAAAATTAGGAATCTTGACGAAGAATCATCGATTCTAGGAAAGATTATCTATTTTCCGAGCTTTTAGCCCGTGTTCAATTAAATCAAGATACAAAGGGTGTGAAAAAAGCGAATGAAAATTAGGAATCTTGACGAAGAATCATCGATTCTAGGAAAGATTATCTATTTTCCGAGCTTTTAGCCCGTGTTCAATTAAATCAAGATACAAAGGGCGTAACAAAAGCGAATGAAAATTAGGAATCTTGACGAAGAATCATCGATTCTAGGAAAGATTATCTATTTTCCGAGCTTTTAGCCCGTGTTCAATTAAGATGTGAGGACGTGAAGAAAATGGAAAGAAAAATAGGGAATCGGAGAAGATTACTCCGGTAATTGATACGATTCATCTTCTTTCTAGCATTTTTAGTCCGAACTCAGTTAAATGAAGATACGAGAGCGTTAAAAGCACAAAGTGAAAATAGGAAATACGACGAAGAGTTTCGTAAGAATTTGCTTTGCAAATTCCTATTCCCCACCTCCAAAGGTATACCATACCTTTGGAGCTAGGAGGATTTATCTTTTTCGCACAGTGCTTAGCTCGAGTTCAATTATATCAAGATACTAAGCCTGTTAAGAACTCAAAGTGAAAATAGGAAATACGACGAAGAGTTTCGTAAGAATTTGCTTTGCAAATTCCTATTCCCCACCTCCAAAGGTATACCATACCTTTGGAGCTAGGAAGATTTATCTTTTTCACACAGAGTTTAGGGCGTGTTCAATTAAATCAAGATACAAAGGGCGTAACAAAAGCGAATGAAAATTAGGAATCTTGACGAAGAATCATCGATTCTAGGAAAGATTATCTATTTTCCGAGCTTTTAGCCCGTGTTCAATTAAATCAAGATACAAAGGGCGTGAAAAAAGCGAACGAAAATTAGGAAACATGACAAAGAAGTGGATGAGAATTTGCAGGACAAACTCCTATTTCCATGTTGTACCTCCGGGATGGGAAATAGAGCTACTGAGGGCTTTGGCGTTTTGTCTAGGAAAAAGAAGCAAGCATTCATACATGCTTGCTCCTCTTTCTCTCTCTAGATTGTGGTTAGGGGTGTTGCGGTGTCGGGTGATGTATCATAAATCTGAAAATCAACACCAACCCCCAAATCTGCTTGGGCTAGCTGATTGACCATGGTCATATGAGCCAACTCCTTAATATTATTTTCCTTACTGAGGTGGCCCAAGTAGATCTTTTTGGTTCGATTGCCGAGGGTACGAATCATGGCATCTGCCCCATCTTCATTACACAGGTGGCCCTTGTCGGACAAGATTCGCTGCTTGAGATTCCATGAATAGGAACCTGACCGCAGAATTTCCACATCATGGTTGGATTCAATCAGATAACCATCTGCATTTTCCACAATCCCTGCTAACCGATCGCTGACATAGCCCGTATCTGTCAACATGACAAAACTCTTATCATCTTTCATAAAACGGTAAAATTGCGGACAGGCTGCATCGTGACTAACACCAAAACTTTCAATATCCAAATCGCCAAAAGTCTTGGTCACCCCTAATTCAAATAGGTGTTTTTGCTCTAGAGCAATCGTCCCTAACTTCCCCTCCATAGCCTGCCAGGTCGCCTCGTTAGCGTAAATATCCATGCCATACTTCCGAGCTAAAACACCGATTCCATGAATATGATCGCTATGCTCATGCGTGACCAAAATGGCATCTAAATCCTCTGGTCTACGGTCAATTTCTCCTAATAAGCTGGCTATCTTCTTCCCAGATAAGCCAGCATCTACTAAAATCTTTTTTTTCTCTGTTTCCAAATAGAAAGAATTTCCACTAGAACCAGAGGCTAAAATACTATACCGAAATCCTGTTTCTCCCATACACTCCTATTCTTCCTCTTCTGCTTCCTCCCACTCATCGGCCGTCATATCTTTACTATATGGCAGAACAATGGTGAAGGTTGAACCATGTCCATACTCACTCTTAGCCCAGATAAAGCCCTGGTGTTGCTTGACAATTTCCTTAGCGATGGCAAGCCCTAGTCCTGTGCCCCCTTGCGCCCGTGAACGCGCCTTATCCACCCGATAAAAACGATCAAAAATCCTTGGCAGGTCAGCCTTTGGAATCCCCAATCCTTCATCAGAAATCGAGACAATTAACTGGCTATCTGTCGTCTTCATACTAAACGTAATCTTACCACCATCTGGCGAATACTTGATCGCATTATTTAAAATATTGTCCATGACCTGGGTCATCTTATCTGTATCAATCTCAATCCAAATCGGTGTAATCTGATAATCACGGACAAGGGTATATTCCTTACCTGCTTCCTGCTGGCTCTTCATCTGCTCAAAACGGTTTAAGATAAAGGTCACAAAGGCGGTAAAATTGATCAATTCTACATCAGCTGAACTAACTTGATTATCAATCCGTGATAGGCTCAAGAGGTCAGAAATCATCCGCATCATCCGGTTGGTCTCATCAAGCGACACCTTCACAAAGCTAGGGGCAACTGACTCAGTCAGAGCTCCATCATCAAGAGCTTCCAGATAAGATTTGACCGATGTCAAGGGAGTTCGCAACTCGTGACTAACATTTGAAACAAACAGGCGTCTTTCCCGTTCCTCTTTCGCCTGCTCAGTCATATCATGCAAGACGACAACAAGTCCCGAAATGAGACCACTTTCACTGCGAATGGTCGCAAAATTAGCACGTAAGGTCAGAAATTCCCCATTTTCATTACCATGCTCGATAACAATTTCAGGCGTCTGCGCTAGCAAATCCCGAAAACTATAGTCCTCATGAATCCCTAAAATCTCTAGCAAATCACGCTGTTCTGTCGTTTTAGAAGAAAGACCCAACTGCTTTTGCGCCGTGTCATTGACCATGATGACCCGCCCCCTGCGGTCTGCAGCCATCACACCGTCACTCATATAAGCAAGAATGGAGGATAGACGCGTCTTTTCCTGCTCCAAATGATCATGGGTCAGCCTGATCACTTCCGACAAATCATTGAGCGAATTTGCCATTTCTGTAATCTCAGGGCTCCCTCGCATGTCAAGAACATCTGAGTAGTCCAATTCAATCAATCGTTTGACCTTCTGATTGAGTTCCTTGATTTGCTGATTATCTCGATGATTTTCGATCAGTAAAACTGTCAATGCAATAACAAAACCAATTAAGATGACCACAAACCAAAACTCAGGGGTCGTTATTAAATAGCGTAATTGATTAATCATTTCCCTTTATATAATACCCAACGCCACGCCGTGTCAAGATGTATTCTGGACGGCTAGGTGTATCTTCAATCTTCTCACGCAGGCGACGAACAGTCACATCAACCGTCCGTACATCTCCAAAATAGTCATAACCCCAGACCGTTTCAAGTAAATGCTCCCGTGTCATGACCTGTCCCAAATGCTTAGCCAAATGGTGGAGCAACTCAAATTCACGGTGGGTCAACTCCAACTCCTTACCATGCTTTTTAGCCACAAAAGCGTCTGGAATGATAACCAAATCTCGAATCGTCAACTCAGGTGTACCGGTCGTTTCGACCTCAACTTGGGTCTCAGCCAATTCACTACGACGTAACAATGCCTTGACCCGAGCCTGCAATTCCCGATTTGAAAAAGGCTTGGTCACATAATCATCTGCTCCAATCTCAAGACCAATCACCTTGTCAAACTCACTGTCTTTTGCAGACAGCATCAGAATCGGTACATTACTGGTCTTACGAATGGTTCGAGCTACTTCCAAACCGTCAATCTCTGGTAACATCAAGTCTAGAATGACAATATCTGGAAATTCAGCTTCAAACATCGCCAAGGCTTCCCGACCGTCAAAGGCGGTCACCACCTCATACCCCTCTCGTGTCATATTGAATTTAATAATATCCGAAATCGGCTTTTCATCATCTACAATCAAGATTTTCTTCATCTCTCTCACCTCGTCATTCTTATGCTATTATATCAAAACTCCTCCAAATTAGCATTTCAGAAGCACGGAGAAGAAGCAAAAGGGCTTCTATTTAATAAACCACGAAGAACATCTATGAGAAGACGGAAAACACCTAGTCAGATTTTCTCAACCTTGTAATAAGGCTCTGCTTTATAAGTCAAATAGAAATTATTTTTAATTTTTTAGAAATAGTTGATTATTTTGTCTATTTTTTTGGAAAGAATATTTGATTTTTTACAGTCTAAAAGGAGCAACGTTTGCCCCTTATTCCTTATTGCACGGAAGATGCTTCTACTTCCTTCTGTGCTTTTTGTCCTTGGTCAAGCAAGGCCTGAACGATTTTTTCATCCCGTAATTTAATGGAATCATTAATGACTTCTGCTGAGCGTACAATAGCAGCCTCCAGCTCTTGCCGCTTTCTTCTACCCTCTTCAATCGCTGCAACAATACCATTATTTTGCTCTACGAGACTTTGCGCTAGACTGGTCACTGCTTCAACAGACATACTCGGTCTTTGAGCTACACGCTCTAAGTCGGGAATCACTTCCTTACTGGTTTCTGCTAACATGGCCAAGGCTGCATTATTGGCATTGATAATGGCATCTGTCACCTGTCCTGCTTTTAACGATTGTTGCATCATTCCCAACTGGGCTAGGGTCAACTTCATCGTAGGGAGCGTATTTCTTCTCAACATGCCCAAACGCTGACGACTATCTGAAGAAACCTTGACGAGGTTCCTCATCTGAGGAGTGGTTGTCCAAGCGACATATAGACGGCTGATATACTCTGTCCGCTGTTGCTCCAATGTATTGACAACCTCCGTCATCCGTCCCAACTGCTCCTGTACCATGTGATAGTTTGCTGACTGACTATCCAACTGACTGAGTTCTTCTTGTAAGCCTTTAGCGCGTTGGCTGGCTTCTTTCTGGGAAGCCTCGATAAAACAAATCACTCCCACCAGATTTTCAATCGACTTAGTATTTTCTTCAATCAAGCGTTCAGCAGATACGATATTACGTGCCAAAAGATCCTCCTGCTTTACGACAGTCGCCGCCAAGCTGTCCATGCGACTTTCAATGGACTGAGAGCTGATGTGCAGCTCTTGGAGAGAATTTTTCCCCCTGTCGAAGAGACGGCTAAAGAAATTCGGCTTCTTTTCCAACTCTACCGCTGAAACATCTTTGTACTTTGTCACAAAGCCATTCACTTCACGATTGACCTGTAAGAATAAGTCATCTACCTCTGGAATGGTCAATTTCCTCTGCTCTTTTAACAGATGATTGACCGTCATATTGATTGATTCGACAGCCTCTTTTCCGAAATCCAATAGTTGATTCTGATCTTCCAGAAAACGATCGACCAGCTGGGGGACGCGGGCTTCAATGGCAATCTGCTGCTCTGGGGAGAGAGAGGACCAAAACTGCAGACTCTCCAGTTGATTCGAGTTGGTCTGGCTGATAATCGAACTGGTCTTATCTGTTTTTAAAATCTCGTTTGAAGCGATTGCATCAATATCAAAATGAAAATCACTCATGCGTTACTCCTTTTCTTGCTGAATCATCCGTAAGCTAATTTCAAACTCGGCTAGGTTTTCTTCGTTCAACTGACGCAATGAAAAAGTCAGTTGTTCCTCTAAGAGTTCCAAGGCTCGTCGGGCTTTTATCAAGCGCTCTTCTGCCTCATGGTAATGTTCAGGATTCTGTTTGATTTTTAGGTAACCAGACAGGATGTCTGAAAATTGGTCAACCACAACTCCATGCTCTGCAGTCAACTCCTCTATCTGGTTGTTATCCATTTGCTGGATAAGCGAATCAATCTTCACATTCTTTTCATGAATAGCTAGATAGAGTTCGTAAATCTCTGGGGCAACCTTCTGAACCATTTTAGCGAATGCATCCCCTGTTTCTTGACCTGTTTCTCGTCTGAAATTCTCTAAAACACCTGCAATCTGCTCTTTCATCTTGACCAAACGATAGGCTGATTGATAGCCTTCAAAGCCCAGTAGTTCTTCAATCCTCTCAAGCGATAAAGCGATAGAATCCAACTGTTCTAGCAAAATCTCGCCTATTTGCTCCATCCCTTCCTCATCGTCTTCTTCTTGAAATAAGAGAAACTTTTTGTAACGGTTGGTAGCCTGCTCCAGTAGCTTTTCAAAATGCTCCCGTTCTGTTTGCAGGGCTCGCTGCTGTTGTTTTTTCCTATAAATCCAAAAACCAACTCCGACACCAATGAGCAAAACAATATACCAATACTGTATCAGCAAACTGATCCCCACTAATATCAATACCCACTTGATACAACCATCTTTTTTTCTTTTTCATGCACCCTCCACTATCAACTCGTCCGTCTATTCCGTCTTTCACTTCCTATTTTCTCAAGTCAGCCTTGCCTCTCATTCACTCCAACATTCTGAGATTATTATACCAAAAGTCGACTAAATACGCAGACAAAATGGTAGATTCCAATAGAAAAAAAGAGACAGATTCATGACACAAGAAAGGAAATGAGGCATCGAAAAATATACAAACAGGGAGCAAGTACTAGCCAATTCTAAGTCTCTCTGACGATTGACAACAGACCCTCATAGCTATCAACAACATCATAGATTGTTTTATCTTCTAAAATCCCTGATTCTTTTAAACTCTTAAAATGAGCCTTAGCACAGGCAATCTTAGATTGCTCTGTCTGTTTCAAATCAAGACTAGACATACTACCTTTGGTCTCTGCTACAAAGTAAATGTGCTTGACACTACCTTCCTTGAAAGTTACAGCCCAGTCTGGATTGTACTTACCAAGTGGTGTAGAAATAACAAAGCCAGACGGCAATTTAGTATAGACACTAACTTCATCACGCCCCTCCAAATCCTGCTGAAATTGCTTTTCAGTTTTAGAATCAACCTTGGTGTAGTTATACACTGCTTTTTTCGACTCTAACAGATAGTCATCACCGACACTAGCACGCAAGCGATTTTCCGTAA
Source organism: Streptococcus sp. 1F3 (assembly GCF_054968985.1). Classification (NCBI taxonomy): domain Bacteria; kingdom Bacillati; phylum Bacillota; class Bacilli; order Lactobacillales; family Streptococcaceae; genus Streptococcus; species Streptococcus sp. 1F3. The sequence continues at coordinate 22,450 of NZ_JBUEQR010000044.1, forward strand.
AAATATCCATATCATAGACATCATCAATTACGTGGTAAGTGATATGCTCAATAATCTGCGTCGCCTTTTCCTGATTCATCAATTTAGATACATTCAAAATAAATTCCTCTGGATTTTTTTGAAAGAGGGCAAATTTCTCCGGTACAATAGCTTGTAAAATACGCGCCACGGTCTCTCTTGTCAGATTGGTCTTTTCTGTCACCTCTCCTATTAAATCATAGTCAACTTGTACTGTAATAGGCATAACATACTGAGTTTGAACACTATTTTCTGCTACTGTAAAGGAAATATCTTCTTTTTCAATCCTGTCCAAACTAGCCTCTCGGATTTGATAGGTATTTTCTTTGACATGAAGAGATTGATTGATACTATCTACTGCTTTTTTTATCAGTTCTTCGTCATCAAAGGAAACTTGATAGGCTGTCTTACGATTGATTTTATTCCAAAGTGCTAAAAATTCTGCTCTTGTGAAATTCGTTTGGTTAATTTCATCTGCTAACGTAATGCTGGTCTGATTTCCATTTTCCACCGGGTAGCTTCGTCCATCATAGATACTATCGAGAATGGCTACCACCTGTTCTTCAAATCCTGCGACTTCTTCTGGCAAATGTAAGGTATTTGTTTCTCTAGCTTGGTAGTAGCTTTCAGTCAAACTACCGTCTTTTTCAAGATACCCTTCTCGAATCAAGCTAAATTCAATCCCATGCGCCAAATCCTGACTGATTTCTAAGGTATCCCCCTCCACATTCTCAAGAACAGCATGCCTGATAAAGAGTGCTGTATTGACCTTATTCGGTCGATCTGCCAGAGCTTCCCGCAATTCTTCCTGCAAACTCCGTGAGAAAGTCTCATAACTTTCATTTGCAATAACCGTCAGTTGGTTTATCTGGTGCACATCAGCACCTAGCAAGTCCACATCTTGTCGCACTCCTGCTTGATCCACTGCTAAGCGCATTCCCCGTCCTATTGACTGACGTTTAGCAATTTCAGACCCTGTATGACGCAGGGTACAAATCTGAAAAACATTAGGATTATCCCAGCCTTCTTTTAAAGCCGAGTGGGAGAAGATAAACCGAACTGGTTCCGTAAAACTCAACAAACGCTCCTTATCCCTCATTATCAGGTCATAGGCATCCTTGTCCTCAGAATTTCCTTCCTTGCCCTTGACCTTTGAATCAATAAAAATCGTTCTACCAGATTTCTTGACCTTGTCTACTGAGAAATATCCCGCATGGACTTGGCTTGCACTCTCATATTCGCGTAGGTAGTCACTATAAGCTCCTATCGGATTGGCTTCTAGATAAGCTGCTACCTGCTCACTATATTCTTTCTCAAAAATAGCAGCGTATGCTCCATTTAAAGGATTTTTTTCCTCATCATATTGCTTGTACTTGGCAACTTCATCAATAAAGAAGAGCGATAGCACCTTTATCCCTTTCAGAAAAAGGGATTTTTCTTTTTCCAAGTGAGTCTTGACCGTCTCACGAATCTGTAAAATCCGCAAATCATCTTCGTTGTGTTCCCCGATGACTTCGCCAACATGCAACAACCGATTCGAACCAATCTGAATCGAATTACTCCCCGCACGCGCATCAAAATGACTAAGCGTCCAACCTTTATAAGCGACTAGTTCACCTGACTCAGCATAGAGATCAAATCCGTCTGTTACCGTTTTGATTCTCCGCTTGATACCTGACTGGGTACGCACTTCAAACTCAATCTTAGCTTTCGGAGCACCTGACTGTTGCGGAATCAATTCTTGGAGATAAAGGTAACCATTTGTTCCTGTCGTTCCAGATGATTCGACTGTTTTCACCACAATTTTTTTGACTAATTTTTTATTGTAGGCATCCATGGCATCCAGACGATACACCATGTCATACTTTTCCTTATGGGTCGCTGAGTAGCGAAGGGTAAATAGCGGTTTAAAATCCTTGAGTCTCTCCTTGGTCTGCTTTCCCTCAACAGACTGAGGCTCATCAATAATCAAAATGGGATTCATACTAGCAATGACATCAATGGGGCGTCTCCACCGAAAACTTTCCTGCTCCATATGAATTCGCCTAGCCTCCTTGCCCTTAGCATTAAAGGCTTGAGAGTTGATAATCATGACCCGAATATCCGAAGCATTGGCAAAGGTATCTAAATCCCCTAAGCGACTGGAATCATAGACAAAATAGCGCGGCTTTTTGCCATACTCCATTTGAAAATGTTCCTGCATCATGTCAAAGGATTTGAGAACTCCCTCACGAATAGCGACACTCGGAACGACAATGATAAACTTCAGCCAGCCATAGCGCTTATTCAGCTCCATAATGGTACGAATATAGGTATAAGTCTTTCCTGTTCCTGTCTCCATTTCAATGGAGAAGTTATAGGCAAGGCGTCCGTCAATGCTTTCTGTATGAAGCGTTTGAGACGGCTGCAATCCATGCGATAGTTGGCAAGCTCTCACTTGCTTTTGAATCGTTTCTCTATCTAGCTCAATAGGGCTATTACGAAAGGCGTCCATGATTAAGTCTGACTCATCATTTGTCGTTCCCTGTCCCATATCCAGCATATAGCGTAGAACATCACGCTTACTTTGCCCTTGAAAAATGGAGGCAACACTCTCCACTGCATCTAGCTGAAAGCCCTGCTGTTTAAATTGGAGTTTCATTGCTTACCTCCTTTAAAATAGCATATCCTACATACACCCTATCTTCCATAATGCTTCGATAGTTAACATCCATATTCACACTCATCCCTACACCACCTTTACTCTTGTGTTTGGTGAGAGTTCTTTAAAAATTTCAGCGAGGTTAATTTTTTCTGCACTGGTTTTAAAGGAGCTGTCTTTAAAGATAGCACGTAAGGGCTCTTCTTTTGCCATGGCACGAATGACACTATCTGGCACGTGGTCAGAGAAGGTCGCTAAGAGTCCGCCCTTTGCGACATCATAGACGGTTACACCTTCTATTTCTTTCTTTTCAATCGTATCGGACAAGTCCAAGCCCCAACTCAGCATGACCTGCAAGAGAATGTCAAGGTCACTCCTATCCTCTTTGATCGTTGAGATACTCTCAAAGAGGTCTTGTTGCGTGGTTTCCCCTGGTTTTTGTGCTACATCCTTAAAGTTTGAACTATCTAAACGATAAGCCTTAAAGCCTAGGTCAAGATCAGCTACCTTATCCGGCTGCTCTTCTCGGATTTTTGCGGCTGCACGCCGAATCCGTTCGCGGGAAATCTGGTCAATGGTTTCATAACCTGCTGCTTTAGCAGCCGATTTATCTGCCACCTGCTCATCTAAGGTACAAAGAATATACTTACGGTTCCCACCGTCCTCGGCATTCAACTGCATCACTGCATCTGCAGTTGTTGCCGAGCCAGCGAAGAAGTCGAGAATGAGGGAATCCGTTACAGTAACCTGATCTAGTAAAAATTTTATAAGTGTATCTGGTTTTGGAAAATCAAATAATTTGTTTCCTAGTAATTTAATTAGACTTTTTGTCGCTACTTCACTTTCAAATAGTCCTAAATTTTCAAAAATTGGTGTCCCATTTTTTAATTCGTCAGCGTAAACAATCTGAGTAGGTAAACCGTTATCATTCTTTGGAAATGCAATCCTTCCATTTTTTATCATTTGTTTAATAGTATCTTCGGAAAAAGCCCAATTTCCATAAAATTTTCTTCCTGTTAGTGGATCAACTATATTAAATCGAGAATTTTGATTCCCTGTAGCTTGTATTGGCATTAAACGCCACCATCTACCATTTTCATCTTGCTTATAACTTTTTAAACTTCGTTTTTGCCCCTTAAATCTAACGATATCGTGTTTCTTATAACACAAAATATGCTCCTTGTTAGGAAGAATTAGACTTATTGGTGGTACTCCTGAAGTTTTTTCCTTTTTAGTCCAAACAAAATTTGCCACAAAATTCTCCTCCCCAAAAATCTCATCGCAGAGGGCTTTGAGGTTGGCTTGTTCGTTGTCATCGATGGAGATAAAGATAACACCACTATCTTTAAGGAGGTTACGAGCGAGACGTAGCCTTGGATACATCATATTGAGCCAGTCCGAGTGGTAGCGGGCTGAACTTTTTTCGTTTTTGGTGAGACCGACAGCTATTCTTCCCTCTTCATCGAGGAGATCCATGTCGGCATCTAGTTCTTCTGTTGTTTTTTGAAATTTATCCGAATAGACAAAGTCTTTCCCTGTGTTGTAAGGTGGGTCGATGTAAATCATATCAATCTTACCAAGGTAAGACTCCTGCAGGATTTTTAGGACTTCCATATTGTCCCCAGTAATAAAGACATTCCCACTCTTTTCAAAGTCAACACTTTCATCAAGATCTGGTCTTAGGGTCGTGCTTGTGGGTCGACCAGCTTCAGCCATAGCAACGCGCTTGCCAACCCAGGTAAACTCATAGGTCTCTCGTCCTTCTGTTATCTCATGGGAGAGCAGAGCCTTAAGTTTGTCAAAGTTGATTGCTGTCTGCAAGCGACCGTGTTCATCACGACTTTCCGTCAAAACTTCAGGAAAAAGTTGACCGATTTTATCAATATATTGGGGAGTAAGATCTCGACTTTTAAGACCTAAAGGAGTTACCCCCCCC
>NZ_JBUEQR010000044.1:27054-95715 GCF_054968985.1 Streptococcus sp. 1F3
CCCCCCCCTGCATTTTTAAGCATGTTTTCGTGTGACATCGTATTTTCCTTTCATCTGTTTGATTTGTGTCAGTAGGTTTTTGTTGCCTTTTCTCAGTTCCATTGCCTTATTAGTAGATTTCGCCTGAAACATCTTTTTTTGACACCTCTATTTTACCAAAAATACTGTGTTTTGATAAGGGCTTCTATCATTTTTCTCTCTTAAAAGTATGCGTTACTATATTTTTAGAGAAAACCAGATAGACTATACTTCGCAAAATGATATCGTTACAGAATCTCCTCACCAATCGCTTTTTTCCTATCTATTCTTGCAGAGAAGAAAAAGTGACAGACTTCCGTCCTACCAAGTTGAAAAAATCGCTGAAGACATACACTTCTTCAGCGATTTCTTTTTTTCATTAATTGCTTAAAATCCCGTACGACTAGCTTGGTCTGTTGGTAGCTAGACAAGCCATCTTTAGCATACAGACCGCAGGGATTGAAATAGCTACGTTCATAGTCTGAATCCTTTCTTCCGCTTCGGTTGGGGGCACGAAAGCCTTTCGTTGCCTGATTGCGAAAGGCAGGGTCATGAGGCCCTACAGGATCAACATCTAAGTCCCAGTGGCTTTTGCCTGCTTTTCCATAGTTAAAACTGGCTCCGTTGACGATACCAATCTCAGTCACTTCTTGCGCATCTAGTTCATTGAGGAAATTCCCTCGGCTATCAAGGATAAACTCTGTATGAAAGTGAATCAGAATCTTGATATTAAAGGAAGAATAGCCTGACGGATAGATTGTCTTGCCCTTTTCAAATTTGAGCTTATTGTGCAAACGAGCAGAGCTTCCAATGCTATAGTCCTTTTTCCAGCGCCACCAGGGATAGGTGTTCCGCAAGTAGCGAGCCAGAGCCTGACTATCTGTTTCAGCCCTGCGTTTAAAGTGCTGACGGACATACTCTGCCTGCTGGCTAGAAATCACATAGCGGAGTTGGTGCAGTTGCCGCGCTAGCAAATCTTTTTGGCTCATGGTCTGCTCTTTAAAGGCTTGGTCAACCAGTTGAGAAAGCTCCCACCAAAAAGAATCATGGGGAGCAAGGGTTGGATAAAAGCCTGCCACTAGTGCTTGATTCTCGGGCACTTCTCCCGTGACCTCCTCTGGCATACCGACTATTGCAACAATCAAGTCCAAGAGCTGTCTAGGAGATTTGAGCCTTTTTTCTAGTCGCCAAAGTGAGCAAAACAAGGGAGAGCCAATCCGACTGTCACCCAAGTCCAATTCTTTAGCGACTACCCTGCCTAAGCTATCATCAGACCAGCCCTGTGCCTTGAGGGTCAGAAGCTGGTTTGCCACACGATAGCGTTCTGTCAATTCTTCTGGTGTGAACCCCCAGTGGCGCTTTGCTAGAATCTGCCACATACTTCTCTCCTTATTTTCGATTCAAAAGCTGTAAAGCAAGCAACATACAAGCAAAAGGTGTACGAAAGAAATGATCCAGTGAAAAGTTGTTGCATACCTTTATACTTCTAAGGATAGACTAAAGTTTGGAAATAAAACGAGTGATACTCGTGTCAAACGCTCTCGTATCTTAACTGAGTTTTTTACGGACTTTGTATCTTGGTGCAATTGAACTCGAGCTACGAGTTATGCAAAAAAGATCGTTTTTCCTAGAACCGAAAGGTTCTGCGTCAAAACTCCTATTTTTGCTTTACTCGTTTCACGCTCTCGTATCTTAATTGAGTTTTTCACGGGCTTAGTATCTTGGTTTAATTGAACTCGAGCTACGAGTTGTGCAAAAAAGATCGTTTTTCCTAGAACCAAAAGGTTCTGCGTCAAAACTCCTATTTTTGCTTTACTCGTTTCACGCTCTCGTATCTTAATTGAGTTCGGACTAAAAGCTCGGAAAAAAAGACCAACAATGAATAAGAAATATACTTTGTTTAATTGGCGGTAGCTAGCTGACTATTCACTGCATTTCATTTGTGACTAGCCTAGCTATCTTCGCAGGGGTCTCGCAACGAAGTTGCAAGCAACTTCTGTTCGGCCGCCTATTTTTCTTTCCATTTTCTTAACGTCCTCACATCTTAATTGAACTCGCCCTAAACTCTGTGCGAAAAAGAGAGATTGTCTTGTGTTCATCGAACACTGCGGCAATCTCCTATTTTCGCTTTGGGTTTTTTACGGGCTTAGTATCTTATTTTTACTTCACTCGCGAATAGTTGGCGATATCGGCAAGGATTTGCTCGGTAAAGTCTGCTAGACCAACCGTTTGCGTTTCCTTATGTCCATAACGACGAACATTGACTGCACGGTCTTCTACTTCCTTGTCACCGACAATCAACTGATACGGAATTTTAGTCGTCTGACTTTGGCGAATCTTGTATTGCATTTTTTCATTTCGCTCGTCAACAACAGCACGTACACCATGGTTTTGCAATTCTTTTGCGACTTCCCAAGCGTAGTCTACATGCTTTTCATTAGAAACTGGAATCACCGTTACTTGGGTAGGAGCAAGCCACGTTGGAAAAGCACCTTTATAGGTTTCAATCAAGATAGCGGTAAAGCGTTCCATAGTTGAAATGACTCCACGATGAATCATGACAGGACGGTGTTCTTCCCCGTCAGCCCCGATATAGTGAAGGTCAAAGCGCTCTGGCAACAGGAAGTCAAGCTGAATCGTTGACAAGGTTTCTTCATTTCCAAGAGCCGTTTTAACCTGGATATCCAATTTCGGACCGTAAAAGGCTGCTTCTCCTTCTGCCTCAAAGTAGTCTAAGTCCATATCATCCATCGCAGCTTTTAGCATGGCTTGGGCATTTTCCCACATCTCATCATTGTCATAATATTTGTGCTTATCTGCTGGATCACGATAAGAGAGGCGGAAGCGATAGTCCGTCAGATTGAAATCTTCATAAACGTCAATAATTAACTGCAGTGCACGTTTAAACTCTTCTTGAATCTGCTCTGGAGCAACGAAGATATGACCGTCATTCAAGGTCATTTCACGCACCCGTTGGAGACCTGAGAGAGCACCTGATTTTTCATAACGATGCATCATACCAAGTTCAGCAATACGGACTGGCAATTCACGGTAAGAACGCACATGATTCTTGTAGACTTGAATGTGGTGTGGGCAGTTCATTGGACGAAGGACAAATTCTTCCCCGTCTCCCATATCCATTGGCGGGAACATATCTTCTGAATAATGCTCCCAGTGACCTGAGGTCTTGTATAATTCTACAGAAGCAAGTGGTGGTGTATAGACATGCTGGTAGCCCGATGCCAATTCCTTATCGGTGATATAACGCTCCAGGGTACGGCGGATAGTCGCTCCATTTGGCAACCAGAATGGCAAACCTTGTCCCACTTCCTGACTAATCATAAACAAATCGAGTTCTTTTCCAAGTTTGCGGTGGTCACGTTCCTTAGCTTCTTCTCGCATCTGGATATAGTTTTTCAAATCTTTTTTATCAAACCAAGCTGTACCATACACCCGTTGCATCATAGCATTGTCGCTATTTCCACGCCAGTAAGCCCCTGCTACATTAAGCAATTGAAAGACTTGAATACGACCCGTTGACGGCACATGAGGACCACGGCAAAGATCCACATATTCACCTTGATGATAAATGGTCAAACCACCTTCATCCTCAGAATGTTCCTCAATCAATTCCAACTTGTAAGGGTCATTCTTGAATAGCTCACGCGCTTGTTCTTTTGAAACTTCCTCACGAATACTTGGGAAGTTCTCCTTGACAATCTTTCTCATCTCTTCTTCAATAGCTGCCAAGTCTTCATTTGAGATCTGTCCGGCTTCATTATCCGTATCGTAGTAGAAGCCATCCCGAATAGCAGGACCAACTCCTAGGTGAATATCTGGAAAATGGCGACGAGCTGCTTGGGCGAACAAATGGGCTGCTGAGTGGCGCAAGATATCAAGCGCATCTTCATGGTCTGGAGTGACAATCTCAAGTGAGCCGTCTTCTGTAATCGCACGGGTCGTATCGATCAATTTGCCATTCAATTTCCCAGCAAGTGCCTTTTTGGCAAGAGAATGACTAATAGATTGGGCAATCTCAAAAGTTGTCACGCCAGACTCAAATTCACGCACAGCGCCATCTGGAAAGGTAATCTTAATCATCTAATATTCTCCTTATTTCTTTATAATCCTAATCTTAATTATCAGCTATCTGCCCATCATGGACTAGTCACTGACACTCATCTAGAGACAGGTTGGTCAAGCAGACTGTGAAAAACAGAAGCTCTGGACTACAGACAGTGAGACCAAAGAAATTCCCTTTCTTAGAACCTGTATATGGTGAAACGACTTACCGTCTCTGAACATTCTAAGTGGAAATCCTGCCACAGTCTTGCTCAGTCTCAATAGCCCATCCTCTATTTGAATCACTCAATAGTGATACCTACTATTTTCCCCTGCATCTGAGATACCAAAGCGCTTTTCCTTATCTGATAGGAAAGCCTCCAATTCTTCCTCAAGGTTAAGCCCCAAACGCTGAGACAACTCCACTAGCCACCAGATGTTTTCAGCGAGCTTTTGCTCCAAGCTATAGGGCGTTTCATCATAATAACGTCCCTGCTTAGTCATCACAAGGCGGTTGAGATTGCCAATATCATTGGATAAGCCAAGCAAATCTTCTTCAATCGTCCACTCACTCCCGTGGTGCATGATTTCAAGTTTGCGATAGGTCTCTCGAATCGCAAGGCTTCGTGCTAGTAATTCCTCAATCGTCATATTTGCCCCCTTTCTCGCATTCATACTTCCATCAATAGCAATAAGGTCTATTCTCGATAGTATTCGACAGTTCAGACACCAGAAACATTCTCTTATCCTCTTCAACTGCCCACTGGACTGTATAGAAATTCTAACCTAAAGAGCAGTAAACAAGACAATCCCGTACATGAAATCCTAAAGGACAGAATAGCATCTTTCAATTCCATGTGAAATGGAGACCAAGCAACTATCCTTTTGATTGTAGGTAGTCCATTTATCGTTCACATCAAAACAAAAACGACCTCCTAAAAAGGACGTCGCAACGTGGTTCCACCTTCATTCATGCCTGCCTCCTTCAAATAAAATTAGAACAAGCACCTCGAATCAGCTATATCGTAGCAACCGTTTTATGTTTTCATAAAAATTAAAAGAGGAGTATCTCATCAGGCTTTTTATGCGTTTGCAGCAACCACGCACTCTCTTGAAAAAAGTTCCTAACAGACTTGTCTCTGATTGCTATTATAGCACCTTTAGGGGAAAATTCAAGTATTTTTTATCATTTTTATAGCCATTATTTCAAGCGATGGATTACTGGAATGATTCAGTTTAAGTTTTTTCAAGTATATTTCTAGTTTTTATGGAGAGATAACAATAGAGCGATGATTGAATCAATTGTAAATAGGAAATGGTTATCTCGTATCTATTTTTGGTTTCGGATTAGTATTAGGTCCCCTCATCCTCTATAATATACCTTAATATCACGTTTTTATTCGTAAAGCCACGATTTCGCCATCCCTTCCTCTGACGATCTTGGTTTCTTGCGTCAGACTTAAAACGGTCTCTCTCCAGACCGTTTTAATCCGCTAACTCGCGGTATTCAAGCTTGGGAGTCGCTATTTGGTTCACCAGTGGGGGATGCCCACAGAGAACTTTCACCTCAGATGTACGACATGCCCATCGTACTTAAAAAGACCCTACACAATAAATATTGGAGTAGAATCTTTAACTTAATGTCTTAATGACATTGATTCAAACAGCTAGTTTATTTGCTACGCACCTTACGTATACAGATTGTGACGGACTAAAAGTCACATACAATAAAATCCCAAGGAGTTTATAATAAAATCTTCTTAGGATTTTAGATTACTAGTCTAATTTAGTAATATGCTCCTCAATATTACTTCTTGTCCTCTATTAAAAGTATCAATTATAAATGTTTTGGAATCTGAAAGAATTACTTTCTTAGCCTCAACAAAACGAGAAACTTTTACTTTAAACTGAACCTAAAAAGCACTCATATAACACTAAGATATCATCATCGTTTACTAAAGAATGCAGTGTAGGTAAAGTTGGAATATCATATCCTCCTCCTGACATGGTACATCCAACTCCAGTCGCAGAAGAACATAGGTGTATACTTTGCATAATATGACCACATTCAAGTAATAAAAAGCGATAACCTCTATCTTGATATTTATAGCATTTCTGCTTAGTGGACGAAAATAAATGTATTGAGAAAGCTGATTGAGTCGCTAATTGAATTGAGGAGGTCAGCATTTCATAATCACATAAAGAAAAATCAGAAATTTTAAATAGACTAAACTCCTTTGCACAATAATAATAAATTCCTTGTTCAATTTCGTCAACATTACTTACACATATAATAGGAATAATAGATTCAATTCCTCCACTAACCGGATAAGTAAAATAAATGTTCTCATCCTCAATATGAGATACTCCCAAACTATTATTTAAAATAAAAGCAAAATCATCTACGGAAATACTTGTTGTAGAAAAGTTCCGAACACTCCTTCTTGAATTTAGGAGTGAAGCAATTGGTTCATTTAATTCCCGACCAAAATATTTCAATTTATATTTTAATTTCCACTCCTCTGGCATTTGGAAGGCTAGTTGTTTAGAAAAATCTCGCATACTTGCTACCCATGAGGCAATATCAGAAAATTCCTTCGCATTTTCTAATGATAAACTCGATTGCTTATGAAATAATTTATAAGCCTCCATTCTCAACCCCTTTTCTTTCTTCTATATCTAAAACGATGGTCGCCAGGTTCTTGATAAAATCGTGGTCATGACTCACAAAAATGAGGATTCCTGGATAAGAATGTAGTACCTTTTCCACTGCTTCTATAGTTTTCATGTCTAAGTAACTTGTGATTTCATCTAGCAACAAGACATCCACATCGCTCACTAAAAATCCCAATAAAGCGAGTTTTGCTCGTTCTCCCCTACTTAGATACTTGATGGTACAAAAGACTTTATCCCTTCTAAAATCAAGCAAAGCGAGTAGTGTACGCAGTTGACTTTCTTCTAAGTACCCTCCAGCCTTCTCAGAAATAAATCCATAAACACTGTCTTCTTCGTTCTCAAAGTTCAACTGATGTTGTTTAAAATAACCTATCCTGTAACTGGATGGAAGAGTTGATAAAATATAATTTAAATAAGTTGTTTTACCTGAGCCATTCCTTCCTTTAATCCCAATTTTTTCACCACTGTGTAAGGTAATAGAAGAAAGTGATTCTAAAAAATTTTTTCCAGATTGAGCTTCTGGAGTTGGAATAAGAATTTGCCTTTTGGGTCTACAAGTAAGTGTAGATAAAAAAGAAATATCTATATCCTCTTCAACCCTCTCTGGTTTTTGAAGAGTATTTAACTTACTCTCTTGTTGTCGAATCCCTTTTTGCAGTTTCTTTTGTTTAACATTTATTTTTGTCTTCACACCAGTAATGCGATACTCAGAGGGACTCATTTTTCTCGGTTTCCCCTTTTTTTGATCTCTTTTTTCCTTCATTGCTTGAAGGCTCTCTTTTATCTTTTTTTTATCTTTTTGGTATTTTTTCAAATCACTTTGATATTGTATCAGCCGATAGGAACGCTCTTGTAAGTAATCTGAAAAACCACAAGCATATTCTTGTATTTTTCCTTGTTCAATCACCCATATTTTCGTAGCAACTTCTCTTAAAAGCCTACGATCGTGGCTGGCTATACAAAAAGAAGAGCAGGAACGCTTAATCATTTGGACAACGTTTGAAAAGTTCTTCTCATCTAGATAAGTAGTCGGTTCATCCAACAACAGTAAACTAACGGACTCCCTCAAAGACTGAAAAAAATTTGCAATAGCAAGTTCTCCCCCACTCTTGGTCATGGACTCCGTCAAAATTAGCTCACTAAACATCACAGATGGATTTCCAAATTTCTCTCCTGAAATACCATTAAACTGATTCGAGAGACTTTTTAGAAGACAGGTTTTTCCTGACCCATTTTTTCCAATTAGGCCGATAACATCTCCTTCTTCTATTGTCAATTTCTCTGCTTCAAATAGGGTCTGTCCTGCAATCTCACAGCTTATATTTTTTAAAGTTAGAACAGGCAAATCAAACACCTCCTTTAATCAAAGGTAGATTGGAAGACTGGCAACAATCCGACACATATAGACGCCAGCAACATCATCATGGATAAAATGATAACTAAAATAGGAATGGGCAACATAGCTACCAAGGAACTAGAAACCATGGCCGCAAATGGATTGACGAGAGAAAATAAAGTTATAATCGTACCAAATACACTACCGATAATATCTTTCGGAACCTTAATTTGTAGATTTCCAAAATAAATGATGGAAAAAATGGTATTGAACAAAGCGTATAAAAACCATAAAAAGAGCAAAATTGTGTAAGATAGAATCTTGGCTTGAAGCAACAAATCAATCCCTAATAACAATAAGGTTAAACTCTGTAAAAAGAGGGTTACTCTAAATAAGTGGTATTTATTTTGGTAGCTAAAGAAATATTTGGTAAAAATCCATCCACCAACAATTCCTCCAAAGGCAAAGAACAATTCCAAGACACTATAAGAAATATTAAAAAATGAAAAATGATCATTCATAATTTTGGGTAACAGAAGAAAAATACTCCAAAATGAAAAGTTCATTACCAAAGCGATTGGGATTAAATTACGAATATAGGATGTTTTCAGAATATAAGACAATCCTTTATAAATGGTTTGAAAGACTGAAACGGATTGCAGGGGTGTTTCTACAGCTATGTGTAGTAATAAAATAAATGAAAGGATTGACAGAATCAGCGAAATCAATAAGACAGTTGAAAAAGATAAAAGGGAAATATATAAAGCTGAAAGAACTACGGATAAAACGGTCGCTGTCTGTGTTAGGCTTGCCACGATAGAGTTCACACGAAATAGTTCATCATCTGTCTTTACTAGAAAAGGAATGAGAGATTCTAATGTAGGAGATAGCAAACTTCCTATCGCTGTTGAAATAAACATAAATAAAGGAAGTATCAGTGCTAAATCAAGAATTCCTTGCAAACTCCAAATGATAAGTAGTAAGAAAATTTTTAGAAATTTCAGTATTTTAATAAAAGTCAGTTTATTGACCCTGTCCGATATGCCACCTCCCAAAGTGGATAGAAAAATGCCACTCAGTTGTCCTAATCCAACTAACCCAATCATTGTTTGGGTTTCAAAATAGTGATAGGCAAACCAATAAATGTAGATATTTAGAGCTGATGATAAAACTGTAGCAATAAAATCAGAAGTAAGAATTCTTTTTATTTTCATAGAAACCTCTTATAAAAATGGAAAATAAGGCTTTACGACAGCATCTATATCACTGGCTGTAAAAAATCTTTTTGTCAAGGGAACAGTATCACAGTATAAGCTAGACTGCAATTCAAAAGAATAAGCTTTCACTAAATATCCATCATTTATTGAAATGTAAGAATAGTAAATGTCGTACTCACTAATTGCTCGCTGGTTATCCAATATGATAGAAAAATCAGATATCCTTGCAGACTTACTATTTGAAATAAAATCTGGATAATAAATATGTGTATTTATCCTCTTAAAATTTATAAATTCGTATCTTAATCCTGCTATACAAGAGATTGCTTCAAAAATTGAATGTTTTACTGCTTCAACTATATCAAAATGTGCAGCACTACCATACGCTACTCTTGGATAATCATCTTGTTCTAGAATAGATACTACAACATAGACATCTAAATTATTTTTTATATTTAACAAAGTTAATTTTATATTTTGATTAGTTAAACACTCTGTAATGGATAAAACCTCATCACTGGAGCTTTCGTCTATAATAATGAACTCACTTGATGTTTCTCTATGCCACCACAAAGTTGTCACATCTTTTTCAATCAGTTCCATCATAGCTTTTAGTTTAGCTTTCTCTAACTCATAGTCAAATGAATATCCTTCTTGAGGGCTAAAAGTAAGACCTGTTCCTTTTTCTTTATCATAAATAGTAAGCTCTTTTGGAATATATTTTAACTTCCCTGTTTTATAATGATAAAATGGAACGTATGCAACATTCATTCGATTATACCATTCAACATCTTTCAATACTCTTTTTTGCCACATAAACGGATGTAAGTGAATGGGTAACAAAAAATCACCTAGAAATGCCCTCCCAAAAAGTACCTCTGGAAAATTTCCATAAAAAATTGAATCCAGTTCCTTTCTCTCCAATTCTGTTGCTTTTATAGCCTCTAGCTTTGTTTTTCGTGTAGCACAAGGGCGAAATGTTTCGCTCTCTGTCACATGATAAGTATAAAATCCTTCTATACCAAGTAAAGAAACTTCTTCAAGCATAGCACACCCCTATCTAAAAAATCCCGCATCTTAAGAAAGATACAGAATTTAAATCATCATTTAACCTGTTTGAAAATCATACTATCACTACTAGAATTAGGCAATAAATCAAATAATTCTAATTTTTTCCCTGAAATACTAGTATGAGCAGCAAATTCAGCTAAACATAAGTATGTCAATGAACTAGTTAGCTCACTAATTTTTGTTAAAGCCATCGCAGTCAAAGGAGTAACTTTAACAGTCATGTCTCTAATAGCTATATAGGATACTCCCAAACGAACATGTTTCTCTAGTAGTTTATATTCTTCAAAAAGATTTTGTAAAATATTTTTGAATGCACTTAACTCTCTTTGTTGATAAAGCAAGTACTCAACCTCGCCTCCATTTTGGAGAGAATCAATTACAGAATTCCAAGTACTTGTTTCATTTGTCACCATTCCCTCATTTTCAAATAATGTTTTTGCAAACGAACTCTCAAAACCTCTGTATTGATCAACCGAGCCTTTTTTTAAACGACTGTATTTGAATAAAGGTGCAATCTCGTTATAACAATTAATAAGCGATTGAGTAGCATTGTCCAATGAGGTCATCGTATCCTGAATCGCTACTAAAGTAGATTTATACGCTGATAATGCTCTGCTAGAATTTTCTTTTTCCAAAAGGGTAAATTCTTCAACTAGAGAATTAGCATGATAGAATTGTTCTAAACACTCAAATAAATACTTAGAGTACAAAGCATATTCCAAGCGATAGGGCTCATTTATATTAGTTCTATTGTTGGACATTCCGCAATTAATACCACCCATAATGGCACCTCCTTATTTTTGTATCTCTATCATAACAAAATAGTATTTCGTTGTCAACAGTTATTTTTGAAATTTTTAGAATTTTATGAACATTTTTTCGTTGTTTTTTCAATCTTTATTTTTCCCCATTATTTCAAGCGATGGATTACTGGAATGATTCAGTTTAAGTTTTTTCAAGTATATTTCTAATTTTTATGGAGAGATAACAATAGAGCGATGATTGAGATAAGCAAAAATACAAACCAGGTAGTTGTTATATTGTAAACTGCTAACGAGGAAAAGAGGAAGGTCCCAACAGGAAGTGATAGAGTAAAAAGCATGCCTAGAAAACTGTTGCTTTGTGCTAAAATATCTGAAGGCAGACTTTCCATAAGTAAGGCGTCTAGTTTTGGTACTGCTTTCCCCATGATGTAGCTAGCAAAAGCTAATACAATAATACCAAATAATGGACTGAAAGATACTGAATTTACAAGTCCAACAAGCCCAAATAGAGAACTATTGATGACTAAAAGAGTTGAAAAACTTTTCTTTGAGAAATAGTCGCGGGGTGTTAAGCTACCTAAAATAGCCCCTGCTAACAATGCAATTTCAACTACAAGCAAAGATTTTCCGTAACTCAAATTTAGTAAAGTATGCTTCATGAAATAGAAATTATAAATACTACCAACCGCTCCACCCAGCGCATTTATACACAATATCGATGATACTATTTTTAAAAAGGAAACATTATTTGAACGTTTAAAAATGGTATCCATTTTTCCATACATTTCTTTAAATTGCCTTGATAAAGAATCCGACTTACTTGAACTAACAACCGCTTCATGAGTCAGTTTCTTTTTATTGAGGAAAAGGACAATAGCAGATAGTAGAAATGATACTGCATTGATGATAGCTACAAATGCAAAATGATTATTGGAGATTGTAAGCAACCATACACCAAATGTTTGTCCAACGATGTTGCATAGATAGGAAACGAATTGGGCAAAGGAGTAGGCTTCAAACAATTCTTCTTTCGGAAGATTCTTTTGTAAGATAGGTAAGCGTAGACCTGAAGCATAATCGCTTAGCAGATCACTCAGAATATTTAGAAGACATACAAAAGAAAACACAAGGAAGGTCTTATTTTCAATAACAAAAGCGACCAAGGTAAACAGAATGGCTTGAAGAATGCCAACAAACACCATCACTGAACCTTTGTTTCGAGTATGATCTGCCTTTATACCGACCCAGAATGTAAACATTGTCGGAATAATGGTTACCATATTTGCTATAAAGACGGTAATTGTAGCTTGCGGTAAACTAGCAGCATAGATAACAAAAACTAAATTATAGATATAGGAGCCAAGAGCGTTTAGCATTCTTGAAATCGTTAGGATTCTGTATAAACGGTTCTTAAAAAATAGTCTCATCCCTCACCTCAATATCTGTTTTTGATATTGGCTAAAGACACAAAGGTATAAATCGTAAACCCAAATTCAGGGAGGTCATACTGTAAGGTCTCATGGTACTTAAACTGTGATGATTTCATAGCTATCCTCCCTTGTTCATAATTGTTATAAACGGATACTTTTGAGGATTATTGACTACTTTCTTTACTTTACTTTCAATATACTGTTCAAATCTTTCTTCAAAGCTATTACCATTTGAAACTTTTGGTTCTTCTAGATTGCAGTATTTTGTTAAAATTGTTTTTTTCATCATATTCTCATTTCTAATCAAATTCCCCTCCCATTGGTAGGAAGGGGAGTTTGATGGTTATACTCTTTAAAAATCAAAAGGATACTTCGTTAACTTGCCTTGGTGAACGCTCGTTCTACCTTCGGCTTCGATTATAAGGAAATGAGCAGTGCTACTCTCATTTCCAACCTTTCACAATTCTGAATTGTGAAAGCTAGTCTACTTTTGATTTTTATTGAGTATTAGTTAGTATTCACTTGACATTTGTATGTCAATACAACATCTTGAGATGGCATAGCATATTTGCTAGCTTCAAGTGCAAATGGTGTCATAATGTATTCCTCCTTTATTTTTTACAAACACATTATAACCCGTCCAACAGTCGCTCTAAAAAAGTTTTCATATTTTCTTGTTCCTTTTCTTCAAAAAAAGAATAGTTCACCCCAAAATCTCTTCATTAGTAAAGAGATTGGAGCTCACTATTCCTTTTGATGAATCTGATTCAATTTGAATTTATTCAACGTTTTTCAGCCAGTTTTTCATACTATTCCTATAATAATTTGCACTATCTGTACAATTTAGAAGTTTTAAGATTTCAACCGATTTCTCCATCTTTTGAACCCCTATTTCTTTATTTCCCTTTATATATTCATGCTGCCCATCCGCAAACATATAGATGATTCGTAAATAGCTATCATTCTCTTCAAAAAAACGATCTTGAATCTGCTTATCAAAATATGCTGCCTTACTTAATTTTTTATCATCTATAGCTTTAAATAATCCATTTAATAAAATCGTCTGAATATAATTTTTATTTTTTCTCAAATTCCCTAAAAAATCAACTTTTTGAAGCATTTCCCTCGTGTATTGAAAGTATAAATCTAACGGGAGTAAGGGGGCAATATCCGAAAATAACCTTAACTCAAACTCTCCCCATATATCAATAAAAAATAAATAGTCGTATAAAAACTGAAGCTCTCGATCCTCAATTTCAACACTATCATCAAAAAGATAGAGGTGACTTTTTATAATAATAGCATGTAATAAATGAGTATCATCTTTATGGGTATTGTATTTTTCTATCTCAGCCTGGTGCATTTTTTGCAATAAGGATAAATTATCTTTGTTACTTACTTTCCATATAGTATCTTTTAATCGATCATATGCGGTTGGTTGAAAACCTCTAACAAGATAAACGAACTCAGTCAATTCTATATGAATATTTTCTAAAGCGACTAATAACTTTGAAATGGTTATATCTGATTCTCCATTTTCAAATTTACTAAGCATAGAGTAAGAGAACTTACCTCCTGTAGCCTTTTTCAAAGAGATTTTTCTGCTCGTTCTCAAATCTTTGAATATTTCTCCCATGTAATTCATCGTTCTACATTCCCCCTCTCATTTCAACTAATAAGACACAAGATGAAATCCTTATCCCCAATAATAGCTTTAATATGCTTTCTAAGCCCCTTGTCTTTTAATATAATTCCTCCATACTAGCTCTTTTCTATGCTTCAATCGAAATAGATGGTATATAGCCTTGTAAATATTGTTAAGATCTATTTCCCTCAAAAATCACTTTAAATCGCTTTTGAACAGATTCACCTACTCCTCAAAATAATGACGGATTGATTTGACCTGCTCAACTGACTTTTTAAAGATGGCAGCCGTTGTATCAGATGATTTGACAAAGGCACGTTTCGGCAGGCTGATGGCTTCCTTAAGTAAGGTCTCTGCTGTAGTGTCATCATTGATGTGCTCCCGTCTGAAATCATAGGAAATTTTCAAATCTAGGTAGTATTCATAGACCCTGCGTCCAAAGTTTTCTGCAGAAATGTCGTACAATTTTTTGGCTAGGTGGTGGGGGCTCATGCTCGGTGTGAGCAAGATAGCGTCTAAGACAGCATCTGGCAATTCCGCTTCATGCTTGTACAAGGTTCCAAACATCTTATCAGTCACGACATTTTCCAAATAAGGATTCCACTCTGCAATGACAGGTGTCCCTGAAGCAAGACTTTCGAGATAAGTCAAGCCCTGCGTCTCACTAGTGGAAGCTGAAATAAAGAAATCCGCAGCCTTATAGTAGAGCGCTGTCTCACTCGGTGCAATCATGCCTGTCATCAAGATACGTTCTTCCAACTGTAGCCTTTGTATCTGCTCTTTCAAATCTTGAGCATAGGGTCCACCGCCTGCAATGACCAACTTGACTTTCTCATTTTCTGCCAGAATCTGTGGCATAGCTGCAATAATAGCCTGGATATTTTTTTCATAGGAAATCCGTGAGAGGCTGAGCAACATGGTTTCGTCCGGATCAATCCCCAGTTGCTCCCGCAATTCAGCGATTGCAGCTGCTGTAATTTCCGGCCGTTCAAACTTAGCAAGCTCAATCCCTGTTGGAATGACCCTTTTTGAAATCAAGACATTGTATTCTGTGAGGAGATTTTCCACAATCTCGCTGGGACAAATCACTCCGTCCAAGTCATTTAAAAAGGCACGCACCAAATATTTTACCATGCTAGGCCGAATGAGTTTGCCCTTGGCAATATAGCGAACATAGTCTTCATACTGGGTATGATAGGTATGGACAACTGGAATATCCAACTCTCTTGCAATCATCTTTCCTAATATTCCCAAAGAAAATTCTGTCTGAGTATGAATGATGTCCAAGTCATAGCGACCTGCAATTTTTAGGGCATCGGTAAAGCCACGATAGGCAACGCGCCGATCCTTAAAAGCAAAGAAAGGCACGCTTGGAATCCTGATGATATCCCAGTCCTCGTAACGGTTGACATCCTTGTCTGTTGTCGTAAAAATAAAGACACGGTGACCCTGCTTTTCAAGCTCGGTCTTAAGGGTCTTAATAGACGTTGCGACCCCTGATACCTGTGGAAAATAGGTATCTGTAAATAATCCAATTCTCATCTATAACTCCATTACTTGACGATAGGCATCTGCTAATTGATGCGATACCTTATCAATCGATCGACTCTCTGCTACTCGGTAGCCAGCTTCTCTCTTATCCACTTCTTTATCCAAGATTTTCTGAATAGAGGTTACAAAGTCATCAACAGTGTCTCCCAGCTCAGCACTATTCTCATCAATCCAACCTTCATAGACTGGAATATCACGTAAGACCACTTGCTGATGGCTGGCAAGGGCTTCTAAGACAACAATTCCTTCGGTTTCCTCATAGGAGGGGAAGAAAAAGGCGTCCGCACCGCTCATGGCTCCTTGAAAAACAGCCCCCTTGAAATAGCCAGGAAACAGAACATTTTCAGGATGATTCCTGTCAACAAGCTCGCGAATGTAAGAAGGAATAATCCATTTATTCACACTCCCTAGCCAAATAAAGCGGACATGGGGCATGCGTTCTGCCACCTTCACAAAATCTTCAATCCCCTTGCGACGAAAATAGAGGCCTGCACAGACTACCACAGGTTGATCTGCTGCAAGTCCAAAGTGCTTGCGAAAGATTTCTTCCTTGCGCGGATCTTTTTGATATTTACCAAGATCAATCCCATTTGAAACAGCAAGAATCGGGGTTGTCACACCGTAAGCTTGAATCAATTTCTTAGAGTATTCAGACGGCGTAATCACAAAATCAGCCTGCTGGTACATTCTCGCCAGGTATTTGCCTACAGCAGGAGCTAGTAGATTAGAGCCAATAAAAGAATTCCGAAAATCTTCCATGGTTGAATGCCCATGCAAAATCACCTTCTTCCCCTGACGCTTAGCCGCCTGCAATAAGAGCCAACTACGAGGCCCATAGGTATTGATATGGACCACATCATAATCCCCTAATAAATCTGTCGTGTAAGGAATCCCTGCCAAATCAAGCGCCTCCATCTGATGGTGAAGAGCACGCCCAATACCTGATTTTTCTAAAACAGTCTTTCCTTCTAAATACAATAGCACTTTCATGCCCTTATTATACCACACTATCCTTTTTTCCATGCTCCTAAACCGATACCGCCTAGCATAGATAGTTGCTAAAATCAAGATCTCCTAATTGACAGTGATATTGCTCTACTGTCATTTCTTCTGTTTCAAGATTTTACAGTTCTTAAACTCAATAAGATTTATCCTTTATGACGCTTTGGTTTATATGCAATATTTTTGTACGATTGACTTATACTCATTTAAAAGCAACGATAGCCTTCATTCACCGAAACGAAAGGCGACTGCTCGTTTTTTAAAACTCTATGAAATAAGGAACGAATAGATAAATAGCGAATAGATAGCTAACATACCCTACAATATATATCTTTTGGTTTTATAAGTTTCATGTCTGCTATTTTTGATTTTTACAGAGTATTAAAGTACAAAATCGCTCTTTCCTCCAGCAAAAAAGCTAGGGGATGCCTAGCTTTTGTTTCACATTCTTATTTGGTTGATTTCCGTTCCTTAATGCCGTGGTTCAAGATAACTTCACGTGTATCCAGCTCTTCCTTGTGCATAATCTTGGTCAACATCCGCATTGCAATCGCACCGATGTCATACAAGGGCTGGCTGACAGAGGTCAAGTTTGGATTCGTAAATTTAGTGACCAATGAATCATCGCTCGTAATAATCTCAAAGTCTTCTGGAACCTTGATCCCTTTATCAACAATTCCATTCAACAACCCCGCAGCAATTTCATCTTCTGCTACATAGGCTGCTGTTGCACCAGCATTCAAGATCCGCTCCGCAAGTGCATATCCCTCTTCGTACTTGTATTTTGATTCAAAGACAAGCCCCTCATTAAAGGTCAAACCATTTGCTTTCAAACCTTCTTTATAGCCTGCAAAGCGAACTTTCCCATTGATATCATCCACCAATGGTCCTGATACGAAGGCAATTTTTTCATTGTTCTTAGCCAGGCGATCTACCACGTCCTTGCTCGCCTTGGTATAGTCGATGTTAACACTTGGCAACTGGTGCTCTAAATCAACTGTTCCTGCGAGCACAATCGGTGTCCGAGAACGAGAAAACTCTGCACGAATTTTATCAGTCAAATGGTAACCCATGAAAATAATGCCATCAACCTGTTTTGAAAACAGGGTATTCACTACGTTAATTTCTTTTTCATCATTTTCATCGCTATTGGCAAGGACAATATTGTACTTATACATATCTGCAATATCATCAATCCCTTTTGCCAAGGTTGCAAAATAGGCATTGGCAATATTGGGAATGACAACTCCCACCGTGGTTGTCTTCTTACTTGCCAAACCACGCGCCACAGCATTTGGCCGATAGTCCAAGCGGTCAATCACTTCCAATACTTTTTTTCGCGTGTTTTCCTTTACATTCTTATTCCCATTTACAACTCGGCTGACGGTCGCCATCGAAACACCAGCTTCGCGAGCAACGTCATAAATGGTCACTGTATCGTCAGTATTCAACATAATCGTAAGATCCTTTCACTTTCTTTTTTATGAAAATTACGCTTTCACCTTCCCTATAGTGTATCATTTTTTGAAATCCCTTTCAAGCGATATCCTGCACTTTTTGAAAAGTTTTGAGAAATCAGAGAAAATCAGAGAAAATGATTACAAATCAGAAACTCTCTCCACCTTAGACTTGCTTTTTACCGCCGATTTCCATTCTTCGAAAATCAAACTCTGACTTTATGGACTTGATTTACTGAGTGAAAAGCATCGGTGGCATTTTTCAGTCTGCTCCCTAAAAATGAGAGGGGAACCGAGTTCTATCTGTAGCTGTGTCGCTTCATCTGAATGTGGGATTCATTGAGCATTCCATCCTCTGCTTCTTTCTGTTTCTATTTTTGTGATAAATCCTTGATTTTTTATTCCTTTTTTGACACAATGAAATAAATAGAAAGAAGGTACGCTTATGACCAAAATCACTACTATTTTCTCGCATTTACAAAACACTAACTTAGACATAGCTGTCTTTTCCAATCCTGTTTCAATCCACTATCTAACAGGCTTTTATAGCGACCCACACGAACGCCAAATGTTCCTCTTGATCAGTCCAGACAGTACCCCGCTTCTCTTTGTACCTGCACTTGATGCCGAACGTGCACGGAAAAGTCTCGACTTCACAGTCATAGGCTATGTTGATTCGGAAAATCCTTGGGAGAAGCTCAAGGCCATTCTACCAGAAAAAAACTACAGACGCATCGGTCTTGAGTTTGAGCACCTTATTCTTACCAAGTATCAGGGGTTAAAAACCGTTTTTGAACATGCACAATTTGACGATTTAACCCCCGTCATGAACCGTATGCGCTTAATAAAATCAGCTGATGAAATTCAAAAGATGAGGCTTGCTGGAAAATGGGCAGATAAGGCTATACAAATCGGATTTGAAGCTATTTCACTCGACAAGACAGAAACCGATATCATTGCGGAGATTGAATTTGCTATGAAACGAGAAGGGCTCGAAATGAGCTTTGAAACGATGGTCTTAACCGGTCATAATGCAGCTAATCCTCATGGTATCCCTGGACCTCACAAGGTAGAAAATAAGGCACTCCTCCTCTTTGACCTTGGTGTTATGGTAAATGGCTATGCTAGCGATATGACTAGAACGGTTGCGGTAGGACAACCTGACCAATTCAAAAAAGATATTTACGCCCTCACCCTTGAAGCTCAACAAGCTGCATTAGCACTGATTAAGCCAGGTGTAACTGCTCACGAGGTCGATCGTGCAGCCCGCCAAGTGATTGAAAAAGCTGGTTACGGTGAATATTTCAACCATCGCTTAGGACACGGAATCGGTATGGATGTACATGAATTCCCATCTATTATGGAAGGAAATGACTTGGTACTCGAAGAAGGCATGTGCTTTTCTGTCGAACCCGGTATCTATATCCCAGGCAAGGTCGGTGTCCGTATCGAAGACTGTGGTCACGTAACCCAAAATGGCTTTGAAGTCTTTACCGATACTCGTAAGGACCTATTGTATTTTGACTAACCATATTAGTGATAGACCGGCTCCTTCTTGCAACAAACGGCAAAGGCATTGATCAAGGTAGGCAGTTCAAGAAATTGAAGCAATCTACCTTTTCTAAACTTCTAGCATCCCTCTAATAGCAAAAGCGTTCCAGAGTCAAAACACTTTGGAACGTTTTTCAATATCCTTCGTTATTAGACGCTTATACTCAATCAAAATCAAAAGTAGACTAGCTTTCACAATTAAGAATGGTGAAAGGTTGGAAATGAGAGTAGCACCGCTCATTTCCTTATAATCGAAGCCCAAGGTAGAACGAGCCTTCACCAAGGCAAGTTGACCAAGTATCCTTTTATTTTTAAAGAGTATTAGACAATACCTTTTTATGGTCTAGGATACCACTACAAGGGGAAAGATCTTTGAAAGGCTCATTCGTTCTCTATTTATTTACCATTATAGTACATTCTATCTTTAAGAACCTGTAGCCACAGTTCAGGTCTTTTTTCTAACTTCCATAACTACGTTATATGTTCTGACATGATATTCCTTTTTTTATTGACGAAAACGATGAGCATCTGTATAATTATTTTAAAAATTGAAAAAATATACGGAGGTATACAGATGAGGAAGCAGGCAACATGCACATTCAATCAGCGTGAATTTCACTACTACAGTATCCGAGATGCCATTACCCAAGAAGGGAAAGATGTTTCACAACTTCCCTATACTATCCGTATCTTGATTGAAAGTTTACTCAGAACATACGACAATGAAAACGTCAAAAAATCTCACATTTCAAACCTAGTGAACTATCACGCAAAAGCTCCTGACGGAGAAGTTCCTTTCAAGCCGAGCCGTGTGATTCTTCAAGATTTTACTGGGGTTCCTGTCGTTGTGGATTTGGCTTCCATGCGTGAGGCTATCATCGCTCATGGCGGAGATCCGCATTTAATCAATCCTGAAATCCCGGTCGACTTGGTGATTGATCATAGTGTGCAGGTAGATGCTTATGGATGCGATACTGCATTGGAAGATAATCTCACTTTGGAATTTAAGCGAAATAATGAGCGTTATGAATTTCTCAAATGGGCTGAAAAATCCTTTGATAATTACCGTGCTATCCCACCAGCAACAGGGATTATCCATCAAGTCAATATTGAATTTTTGAGCGATGTTGTCATTGAAAAAGATGGTCTTCTCTATCCTGACTCTATGTTTGGCACTGACAGCCATACAACCATGATCAATGGGATTGGGGTTCTCGGTTGGGGCGTCGGAGGAATCGAAGCCGAGGCTGCTATGCTGGGAGAGGCTTCTTATTTCCCTGTTCCAGAAGTGATTGGGGTACGCTTTACGGGTCGTCTCCCTAAAATTGCGACAGCCACCGATCTTGCTCTTACTGTCACACAAGTTTTACGACAAGAGCAGGTTGTTGGAAAATTCGTTGAATACTTCGGACCAGGGCTTGCGCATCTAAGTTTAGCAGACCGAGCAACCATTGCCAATATGGCACCTGAATACGGTGCAACCTGCGGTTATTTCCCTATTGATCGTGAAACTCTGAACTATATGCGCCTAACCAATCGCAAAGAAGAGCACATCGCTCTCACCGAATATTACGCTAAAATAAATGACCTCTTTTACAACCCAGACATCGAACCAACTTATACCAAAGTTATTGACATCGACTTATCTAGCATCTGCCCAAGTATTGCTGGTCCAAAGCGTCCCCAAGATTTAATCAGATTAACCGATGCCAAGGCAGCCTTTCAAGCGAGTATCAGCCGAGAAGCAGGTACACATGGATTTGGCTTAACTCCTGAAGAACTCGACAAGGTCGCACAGGTCTCCATTGATGGTAAAAAATTCCCTATCAAAACAGGACATGTAGCAATTGCTGCAATCACTTCCTGCACGAATACCTCCAATCCTTATGTCCTCATGGCTGCAGGACTAGTCGCACGTAATGCCGTTAAAAAAGGCCTAAGCGTAGCACCGACTATTAAAACCTCTCTTGCCCCAGGCTCCAAGGTCGTCTCTGCCTATCTGAAAGATTCAGGTCTTCAACCTTATCTTGATAAACTTGGATTTCAAGTGGTCGGTTACGGCTGTACTACTTGTATTGGAAATTCTGGAAATCTTCGTCCGGAAGTGGCGCAAGCCATTACAGACAGTGACCTACTTGTTTCTGCTGTCCTATCTGGCAATCGGAACTTTGAAGGGCGAATCAATCCCTTAGTCAAGGCTAATTTTCTAGCTAGCCCACCACTTGTTCTTGCCTACGCCCTTGCAGGAACGACTGCTATTGACTTGACAAGAGAAGCCCTGGGAGTTGACCCCAAAAATAAGCCTGTTTACCTAGCTGATCTCATGCCATCTAGTCAAGAAATCGAAAGTTATGTTGAGAAGTATGTCACCCGTTCTCTCTTTGAAAAAGAGTATGAACATGTCTTTTCAGACAATGACAAATGGAATACCATTCCTATCACCAATAGCAAGAACTATCAGTGGAATACTCAATCAACCTACATTCAAAATCCACCCTATTTTGAACACCTAGAAGAGGACTTGACCATTCGTCCTTTATTGAATCTTCAGCCACTGGCAAAATTTGGAGATAGTGTGACAACAGACCATATCTCTCCTGCTGGCAATATTGCCAGTAACAGTCCTGCCGCTCATTACCTGAGAGAACACGGTGTGGACTATCTAGACTTTAATTCCTACGGTAGCCGTCGGGGGAATCATGAAGTCATGATGCGGGGAACCTTTGCAAATATCCGTATCAAAAATGAGCTAGCAGACGGAAAAGTGGGGGGATTCACTTCTTATAAAGGAGAGATTATCCCAATCTATGATGCAGCCATGGCCTATCAAGCTGAAAATATTGGAACCTTGATTATCGCTGGTAAAGATTACGGAATGGGCTCAAGTCGTGACTGGGCAGCTAAAGGGGCTGCCT
The DNA here is from genome assembly GCF_054968985.1 of Streptococcus sp. 1F3. Classification (NCBI taxonomy): domain Bacteria; kingdom Bacillati; phylum Bacillota; class Bacilli; order Lactobacillales; family Streptococcaceae; genus Streptococcus; species Streptococcus sp. 1F3. The sequence goes on from NZ_JBUEQR010000044.1 coordinate 49,750, forward strand.
TACTCGGTGTCAAGGCAGTATTAGCTGAGAGTTTCGAGCGCATTCATCGTTCCAACCTCGTCATGATGGGAATTGCTCCACTCCAGTTTTTAGAAGGACAAACAGCAGATAAGCTCGGTTTAACCGGTTTTGAACGCTATGATATTCACCTTCCTGAAAAACCAGGACTCCAAGAGATAATCGATATTGTTGCCCATGGAGAAAATAACACCATTGTCTTTCAAGCCTTATTGCGCTTTGATGCTGTAGCAGATATCCGCTATTACCAAAACGGTGGTATTTTACCTATGGTCATCCGCAAGAAACTCGCTGCATCAGTATCTCATACATAGAAAGGAAAGTCTATGCCAGAAGAAAATGGATTAAAGGACTTAATCGCTTGTCATACCCGTATCAGCTCGATTAAAGAGGACCATCTAGCCTATGCAGGCTACGATATTTCAGAGTTGATGAACAATCAAGTTTCTTTCGAAGAGACCATTTATCTCCTTTGGAACTTACGGCTACCGACTACTAGCGAGTATAAAAAGTTCACGAAAGAATTACGCACGAACTATGAAATTAGTGATGCGGTTGAGCAATGTATTCTCATTCAGTCCCGTAAACATCTCCACCCCATGAGCGTGCTGCGTTCAACCGTTAGTCTCCTAGGTGTTTACAATACCCATGCTGAAGAGCGCTCCCTAGAAGCGACCTATGAACAATCTCTTCAGTTAATGGCGAAGATTCCGACCATTATTGCTAGTTTGGCCTGCCTGCGAAATGGAAAAACACCAATTCCCCCGCGCAAAGACATGGGCTTTGCGGAAAATTTCCTCTATATGTTGACAGGAAATATCCCCCGTCCATTAGAAATAGAAGCCCTCAACAAGGCATTGATCCTACATGCCGATCACGAACTCAACGCCTCCACCTTTGCAGCTCGTATCTGTGCATCAACCCTATCAGATATTTATTCCTGTGTCACAACCGCCATCGGAACCTTGAAAGGACCCCTCCACGGCGGAGCCAACGAACGTGTTTTTGATATGTTACAGGAAATCCGTGCCTGTGGCGATACCAGAACTTATCTCCAGCAAAAATTAGATTCACAAGAGAAAATCATGGGCTTTGGTCACCGTGTCTATAAACGACAAGATCCAAGAGAAAGCTATCTCCGCCAAATGGCAAAAGAATTGACCCAAGGTACTGAACAGGAAATCTGGTACCAACTCTCCCGTGAAATCGAAGACTATATGAAACATACCAAAGGGCTCATTCCGAACGTTGATTTCTATTCGGCAACGGTCTACCATGTCCTAGGTATTGACAGTTCCATCTTTACTCTGATTTTTGCTATGAGCCGAGTAGCAGGCTGGATTGCCCATATCCAAGAACAACAGCACTGTAATAAACTGATACGCCCGCGCTCCCGCTACTTAGGACCTGAAAAGTTAACCTACCTCCCTATGGAAAGGAGAGCCCATGTCTCATAAGATTTACCTAAAAGACGGTCAACTCATCGTACCTGCTATTCCCACCATTCCCTATATTGAAGGTGATGGGATCGGACAAGACATCTGGAAGCCAGCACAATCGGTCTTTGACCGAGCAGTTGAGCTAGCCTATCAAGGTCGGCGAAAGGTAGAGTGGCTAGAAGTTTTAGCTGGCAAAAAGGCCTATGATAGACAAGCAAGTTGGTTACCAGATGATACTCTTACATGTATCAAAAACCACCTTATTGCAATTAAAGGGCCACTTGAAACAGCGGTTGGTGGCGGTATCCGCTCGCTCAATGTTGCCCTAAGACAAGAACTAGATCTCTATGCCTGTGTGCGACCCATCCGCTACTTCAAAGGAATCGAAAGTCCCCTCAAGCACCCAGAAAAGACTAGTATTACTGTCTTTAGAGAAAATACTGAAGACATCTATGCAGGAATTGAATGGGAGGCTGGGACAAGCGAGGTAAAAAGCCTTCTCCACTTTCTACAATCTGAAATGAAGGTCAAGAACATTCGCTTTCCAAATACCAGTAGCCTAGGAATTAAGCCGATCTCAGTTGAGGGAAGTGAGCGAATTGTACGTGCTGCAATTGACTATGCTCTTAAAAACAAACTGAACCAGGTCACACTGGTCCACAAGGGGAATATTCAAAAATTTACCGAGGGAGGTTTTCGCAAATGGGGCTATGAGGTCGCAGAGCGAGAGTATCCTTCCTTTATAGAAAGTGGGCAATTACGTATCAACGACCTCATCGCAGATAATTTCTTCCAGCAAATCTTGCTCCAGCCTGAAAGATTCGACGTAGTAGTCCTCACTAATCTGAATGGTGACTATGCCAGTGACGCACTGGCTGCCCAAGTAGGAGGAATCGGGATTTCCCCTGGTGCTAATATCAATTATCAGACTGGCCATGCTATTTTTGAGGCTACTCATGGCACTGCTCCGGATATTGCAGGACAAAATATAGCCAATCCTTGCTCCCTACTCCTTTCTGGTGCTATGCTCTTTTCCTATATCGGCTGGCAGGAAGTTGCCGATCGTATCCAGCAGGCGATTGCAACAGCCCTAGAACACCAAGAAATGACTGCTGATTTAGCATGTCATTCCAAAACAAAAGCACTCAGTACCAAACAGTTTACCGAGCGATTATTACAGTATCTCTAACAGACGAAAAATTCGTCTGTTATTTTTTTAAGAAAGGCTTGACATTAACGTAACGTTAACCTATATAATAAAAAGTGGGATGAGAAAGCTTTCTGCTTCCCATTCCTATCTTGCAAGATAATAGACAACAATAAGGACAACAGTATGGTTTATTCGATTCGCCAGTTGGCAAAGCTATCCGGAGTTAGTACCCGCACCCTACGCTATTATGAAGAGGTCGGACTCTTACTTCCAGCCCATAAAAATGACAGTGGCTACCGCTTTTATAGTGAACAAGAAGTCGATACCCTCCAGCAAATCCTTTTCTATAAGGAGCGGGATTTTACACTCAAGCAAATTAAGGAACTCCTGAACCAGTCAGACATAGATATTCTAAGGCATTTGGAAAACCATTTGGCAGACCTCCATACGAAAAAGGAGAAAATCGAAGCCATGATTGAAAACCTTACACATACTATTCAAGCACAGAAAGGACAAGTAACTATGACAACAGCAGAAAAATTTCAAGCTTTTAAAGAGCATCTTATCCAAGAAAATAAGGTAAAATATGAATCCGAACTACGTGAAAAATATAGTGAAGAATCCATCAATGAAACCAACCAAAACCTTGCCAATATGGATAAAGAAGGCTATCAAAATTGGCAAAGGGTAGAGCAACAAATAACAAACTTGCTCCATCAAGCGATAGCGGAAAATTGGCAACCGACAGACGATAAAAGCAAAGAAATCGTCCAATTCCACAAAGAATGGCTCCAAATCGCAGATAAGCACTATTCTATCAAAAAACATATCGGCATTGCCCAGCTCTACATAGCCGATGAACGCTTCACCGCCTACTATGATGAAGAAGTCAAGGGCTGTGCCGCTTTTCTAACCGCAAGTATTCAGCACTGGGCAGGGATAATCGCTAAGTGAGCTGTATCTGATTCAACACTCTCTCACGAATGAAAGCACTTCAGTAGAATTTTCTTTTTTACACTCCCATATCTTATGCAGATTGTACTTATCTTTAGGTATAATTCAAAGAGCTATCATCAATAGAAACTCCGAACGAAGTTTTAAAAAAGACTTCATTCGGAGTTTTTAGCTTATTATTTCGTAAAGAGCATCAGGTGCAGAGGAATAGAATACATCCTAAAAAATTTGATATTTCCCTTCAATAGTGCGGACGCAAGCACCCTTCTTCAAAGTGTCATCTCTCATTTAAAACCCAAAGCCCAAAAATCCCGTCCTAGACAATAACAATTATTGTCTAGGACGGGAAATGGCTTTTAAAGGCTCACTTCGTTCGCTCCTTATTTCGCACCTACCAACTTAAACTGCATCCTATTTTAAAACGAAATCACTACACAAAAACAAAAAAACTATCCCAACAATATACAAGCAACATCGTGTTGGAATAATTTTTTATTCATATTCAGTTCAAGATTCCGCATCTTCTTTTAAAAATTACGTTTCGAACTGTTATAACCATAGCGTTCCATAAAGTCTTCACGGAACTCCAAAAGATTGTCCTCCATAATAGCTTGACGAACATTCCGCATGAGCTTAATTAGGAAGTAAAGATTGTGGTAGCTGGTCAAGCGAATGCCGAAGGTCTCATCTGCTTTGAGGAGATGACGAAGATAGGCTCGTGTGTAGTTGCGACATGTATAGCAGTCACAGTCATGGTCAAGCGGGGTGAAGTCTTCTGCAAACTGGGCATTTTTTACGACCAAACGTCCCTCGCTAGTCATACAAGTGCCATTTCTAGCAATCCGTGTCGGTAACACACAATCAAACATATCCACCCCACGAATGACCCCGTCAATTAGACTATCTGGAGCTCCAACTCCCATCAGATAACGTGGTTTCGTTTCTGGTAGTAAAGGGGTGGTGAAATCAAGTACAGCATTCATCTCCTCGTGTGACTCACCCACAGCTAGCCCCCCGATAGAATAACCCGAAAAATCCATGCTGACCAGGTCTTGAGCAGACTGACGACGTAGGTCTTCAAAACCTGCTCCCTGCACAATCCCAAATAGGCCTTGGTCATGTGGACGGCGATGGGCTCTAAGACCACGCTCTGCCCAACGACTGGTCCGCTCAATGGATTTTTTGACATAATCATACGGCTGGTAGAACTGTGGACATTCATCAAAACTCATCATGATGTCGCTCCCTAAGTTGTTCTGAATCGAGATTGCTTTTTCAGGAGATAGGAACATCTTAGACCCATTGAGATGGTTTTTAAAGGTCACCCCTTCTTCAGTAATGTTACGACTATCAGCCAAAGAGTAGACTTGAAAACCTCCGCTATCGGTCAAAATCGCCTGATCCCAATTCATAAACTTGTGCAGGCCTCCGCTACGTGCGATCAGCTCATCTCCCGGACGCAGCCAGAGGTGATAGGTATTTGATAAGATAATACCTGACCCCATCTCTTTCAGTTCTTCAGGAGACTGGGTCTTAACGGTTGCCTGTGTACCAACAGGCATAAACATAGGCGTTGGAAATGTGCCGTGCGGTGTGATTATCTCACCCAGCCGTGCCCCTGTATGCTTTTCTTTTTTGATCAATCGATATTGGATCGGTGATGTCATCTTCTACCTCCCGCTAGGAAAAACAGTCCTAGCTATTGTATTATTTGGATGAGTTCTCTCTTTAAGAGAAATCTCCGAAACTTCTCTAGTCTACCAAAAAAAGACTAGCTTGTCACTTCATATTGTGCTATACTATAGGAAGGAGGTTTTTTATGTTTTCCATTCGACAAATTCGTGCCAAGGCACGCCACACCATTGCAGAAATACCAGGAGCCTATCTCCTGGCTCTCATTCCTATCATATTGGACATAGTTATTCAAATCACTAATCTAGTGCGTTCAAATCAGCTAGCCCTACAATTAGAGAACTCTTCCCCAAATCTCCCTCAGATCATCGGGGCAATAGCCTTCCCTTTCGTATATGGCATCTTAACTGACTTAATGAGCTGGTCTATTTTGTTAGCTCTCTTCCAAGCGATCTACCACTACCGCGATAGTGTCAGCTTTAAGGATGCTTTGACCCTCTTTAACCACAAGCGTTTTGGCAGTATCCTCGCTACCTATTTCTTGAAGAATCTCTTTCTCTTCCTTTGGAGCCTGCCTATCTTGATTGGGCTTTCCATGATATTTGCTGGAGGCGGCATGATCGATGTAAATCAAGTGTCAGAAGATATTCTTGCAGCTGGTGGAATGATGATTCTCGTCGGATCCATTATAGAGATTGCAGGAATTGCTCTCCTTCTTCCACAAGCCTATGCTTACTTCCTCGTTGAAGCTCTCCTTTTTGATAAATTGGCACAGGATACCTATACAGGACCACTCGCCATCATTAAAGAGAGTCGTCGTTTGATGAAAGGCTATAAATTCAAAGGATTCATCTTAGGGTTATCCTTTATCGGTTGGTTCCTCCTGACCTTTATTACTCTTGGGATCGTGGGAATCTATGTTTTTCCTTACCTCAGTGCTAGCTACATTTACTTCTATCAAGCAGTCCTTGAGGACCGTGCCATGAAAGAAAAACTCTTCCAAGGTATGATATCCTAATATCTAAAAATGTATGAAGGTCATCCTCTTCGTACATTTTTATTATACCAACCAAAAAGTCATATCGAGTTGTTTCGTTTCCTTTTAGTACTAGGCAAGGAGCTACAGGCTGCTTCAACAGTCTAATGACTGTTGAAGGTTGGACATCATACTGACGATAGTCAGTAACAATCGTAGAGTATGGCAAAGTGAGTTCCCATCATCTTCTAGATGATGGGAAGTGGGAAATAAGGAAACGAAGTTTCCATAATCGTTAAAGTAATAAAAGGGAAACGAAATAAGTTTATATACTCTACAAAAATGGAAGTCTGTAGGGCAAATCAAACTGCCTTAGCACTCCACCATATCTGACTTCAAATAGGCATCAACCATTTTCTCGGTTGCCTCAATCGAATCAAGATGAGTGCGTTCGTAGGAATGACTGGACTCGATTCCTGCACCGAGAAGGGCATGTCTGACATCTGCTCCTGCGTGCATAGCAGCTGAAGCGTCCGAACCATAATAGGGGTATATATCTAATTTATAAGGAATATTTTGCTCCTGTGCTAGAGCAACCAGATGCTGGCGTAGTTCGTAATGATAGGGTCCTGAAGCATCCTTGACACAGATGGAGACGGTATATTCATCGGTCTGCTGGTCATCTCCCATCGCTCCCATATCAACGGCTAGATATTCCACAACCTGCTCAGGCAAGCTAGAATTGGCACCGTAGCCAATTTCTTCATTGTTTGAAAAATAAAAATGTGTCGTATAAGGTAGCCTAGTCCCTTCTTCCTTATAGAGCTTCAGTAAATGAATCAAAATAGCAGCGGATACCTTGTCATCTAAATGCCGGCTCTTGATAAAACCGCTGTCAGTGACGACAGTCCGCGGATCAAAGGAGATAAAATCCCCTACCTCAATCCCCAGAGCTCGTGTTTCTTCAGCAGAAGTTACCTTTTCATCAAGGCGAATTTCCATATTGGTCTGATTGCGCTCTGCTGTTTTGGCATCGGCATAGACATGGACAGAGGTCTGGTGCATGAGAATGGTTCCTGTATAGGTCTTGCCATTTTTAGCTACATGAACCAGACAGTTCTCTCCTTCGATAGAAGGGTAACCAAACCCACCGATCAGATCCATCTTCAATCGACCATCTGACTTAATGGCTCTCACCATGGCTCCCAAAGTGTCCAGATGAGCCGTCACAACTCGGTGTTTACTCTCATCTTCTCCTACTAAGCTGACCATGACACCACCTTTAGCAGTCTTTACTACTTGGTAGCCAAATCCTGCAATCTCAGACTGGATGTAGTCCATAATGGCTCTGGTATAGCCTGTTGGCGATGGGGTATTGGTCAATTTGACAAGGTAATCAACTGTATTCATATACTGCTCCTTTTATTTGCTATCAATCACCTTCTATTATACCACTTATCCCACGTTTGAACGCTTTTTTGTTATAATAAAAATATGAAAACCTACGAAAACATTTATCAAATACTGTGGAATAATAAGGACTATGTTAGTGGCGAAGAATTAGCCCAAACATTAGGAATTTCAAGAACCTCTGTCTGGAAAGGGATCAAACATTTAGAGAAAAAAGGACTCATCATTCAAGCGATTCCTAACCGTGGCTATCGTTTGGAAGAGGGGGACTTATTGCTTCCTAATCAAATAGAGCAAGATTTAAAGATTCCTGTTCATTTGACCAAGGATAGCACTTCAACCCAGCTGGATGCAAGACATGGTATTGAGCGGCAGGATGATAGTCCTGCCCTCTATCTAGCAGCCACTCAGACCCAGGCACAGGGACGGTTTGGTCGCTCCTTTTTCACCGCTGAAACCGGCGGTATTTACATGACCTTGCACCTGTGTCCCGAGGTACATGTTCAAGATTTGAAACCCTATACCTTGCTCGTTGCGGCAGCTATTGTTAAGGCGATTGATCGACTAACCGGTATTCAAGTCGACATCAAATGGGTTAACGATCTATACTTCAATGGAAAGAAGATCGCCGGTATTCTAACGGAAGCAATCTCTTGTGTTGAAAACCAGGTTGTGACCCATATGATGATTGGGGTCGGGTTAAATTTTCACCTCCCCCATCTACCAGCAGAGCTATCAGAAACTGCCACCAGCCTTTTTTTAGCCCCGCCTCCTATCACACGTAGTCAGTTGATTACAGAAATCTGGCGCATTTTTTTCACCACTAACGAGGCAGAACTATTAGCCTTATACAAGGAAAAATCACTTGTCCTAGGAAAACAAGTGACCTTTATACAACAAAACCAGCACTACTGCGGAGTAGCTACAGCTATTAGCGATACTGGGACGCTTCAAGTCCAGTTAGAAGATGGGTCCCTTAAAATTCTCTCAAGTGGCGATGTTAGCCTTTCTTCTTGGTCAGAGTCTCCAAAGTCCGAATAACCTTACTCACTCGGTAACTCAATCGGAGATTACGTATGACAAAAAAACCATAAATGAGTGCCCAGAGATGGTCACCAGCTAAGATGGATTCATTCATCCAGTAGGTTGCTAGGGAGGTCGTAATAGCAAGAAAGATAAATTGTGTTACTCTCATACTCTTAAGTATATCAAAAAATCAGCTTAAAAGCTGATTTTTGGGGTCTATTTCTCTTTTTCAACAGCTAATCCTCTACAATCGTGATCTCATCTGCCAAAAATTGGAAGGCTTCTGGGACGAGAGGATCTTCTTCAAGCACTGGCATCGCCTCTTTTTGACCTTTTGCCTTACTTGAAAATGCTGCACGAATGGTCAGCCAATCTGCGTGAGCGATAGCCAAGATGTGAGGAGAGAATCCTGCTGCCTTACTCAAGATATTGCCAAACATCGTATCTAAATTTTCCCTCTTCATGGTTTGTTCAGCATTAAAAGCTGACTCAAAGGCTAGGATTGCATGATGTTCATTGGCAGCAACAGGCTGTGAACCAGCCAGCAAAGCCTTATCCGCTCCTGATAAACTTTCAATAATTTCTCCCCAAGCCTCTTGCAAACGAGTCAAATTCTCGCGCGCCAAACCTGGATTTTCCATGGCCTCCTGTAAGATTGCATGAACCTTATTGGTATCTGGACGGTACTTTTTACTGATCTGCGGTTTGCGTGAAACTGGCCTCACTTCAAGTGGCTGCTTGCTAAGACCGGCTAATTGCTCTTGCAGGCTCTGAACTTGAGCCTGGAGAGACTGGAGCTGCTCCTGGAGATGATCTGGGACAGCAACTAGCTCTCTACTAACCTCTTGATTTGAAAGATCTGCCAAGCGAATAGTCATCATTTCCGCATAAATCTTAGGTTGAGGACTGGTCTTAATATCCGCTAAGGAGCGCGTGACAGTCTCAATCATGGCAAAGATTCGCTCCCGCTCCATATGGAGATTCTCTAAAAAAATCGCGCTTGTATGAAGATTTTCCCCACCGGTCTGAACAATCAGCAAATCCCGCAAGTAGTAAAGAATATCCGTTGTAAAGCGAATCATACTCTTTCCATTATCAAAAATAGTCTGCAAATGTGTCAGAGCTGCCGGGGCATCTTGGATACGGATACTTTCCATATAGGAATCCAGAGCATGGAGACCGATTGACCCCGTAATTTCTTCTGCTACTTCAAGGCTCAAATCATGGTCTGCACTGAGGCTCAAAGCCTGATCCAAAATCGATAAGGCATCCCGCATACCACCCTCAGCACGGCGGGCAATCATCGCAAGAGCTTGTTCATCAAAGCCAATCTGCTCTTGATGGAGAATGCAAGCCAAGTGACGGATAATGTCTACCACCTTAATCGACTTAAACTCAAAGCGTTGAAGTCGTGATAAAATGGTGGCTGGAATCTTATGCAGCTCGGTAGTCGCAAGAATAAAGACTACATTTTCTGTCGGCTCTTCCAAGGTTTTCAAGAGGGCATTAAAAGCCCCTGTCGACAACATATGAACCTCATCAATGATATAAACCTTGTAGCGGGCAATACTCGGTGCATAGGTTGATTTATCACGGATTTCACGGATTTCATCCACCCCATTATTGGAGGCTGCATCAATCTCAATCACATCCTCCAAGCTACCTTCTGTAATTGCCTTACAAACATAGCAGTCATTACAAGGCTCCCCACCCACTTGATTGGGACAGTTCATCGCCTTGGCAAAAATCTTAGCAGCCGAGGTTTTCCCTGTGCCTCTAGGACCCGAAAAGAGGTAAGCATGACTGATTTTCTGTTGTTCAATCGCCTGTTTAAGGGTGGTTGCCACGATTTCCTGCCCGACCATTTCTCCAAAGGTTTGACTACGGTACTTCCGATAAAGAGCTTGATACATTATAGTTTCTCTCCAAACATGGCAAAATTCCAATCCGTCCCCTCCACCAAGAGGGTAACGAATCGTTCTAGATATTCCTTGTCAATCTCATCATAGTCCGCCACCAAGTGGGAATCCAAGTCAAGGACACCTAATAATTGACCATTTTTTATCATGGGTACAACAATCTCAGACAAGGCCTTTGCATCGCAGGAAATATAATTGGCATGTGTCCGCACATCATCTACGATAAGCGTCCTTTCTTCTTGAGCTGCTTGACCACAAACACCCTTTCCAAGTGCAATATGAACGCAGGAAACCCCACCCTGAAAAGGACCAAGAAGCAATTCTGCACCGTCAAATAGGTAAAAGCCTGCAAAGACGGAATGGGGCAAGGCTTGATACAAAAGGGCTGAGCTATTGGATAAATTGGAAAGAGCATTGCGCTCACCTTCAAGTAGCCCTGCAAGTTGAGCTAGGAGTAGATCATAGTGTGATTTTTTTTCTTGTTCTAACATAATAGTTTATATTATAGCATAAAAGTGGACAAAAAGAGGAATAGAGCCTTTTTTCTTACGAAATTCTCTTTTTCCATCTACGATTATTTTTGCTCATCATCTCTCCAATAGGCGGGGCGATTGCATTCATAGGCTGCAATCAACTCTTCATATTGGAGGGTGATGCCAATATCGTCTAATCCATTTAAAAGTTTGTACTTCCATTCGCTATCGATATCGAAATAAAAATCGCCTACAGATGAAGAAATCATCTGTTTTTCTAGGTCAATGGTCACTTGATCATCTGGAGCAAGATTGGCTAGTGCCTCACGAACTTCTCTAGGCTGGACAATCGGTAATATCCCATTGTTTAATTCATTGTTATAGTGAATATCTCCAAAAGAACCGGCAATCACGACCTTAAATCCATAATCTGCCAATGCCCAAGCGGCATGTTCCCGAGATGAGCCTGCCCCAAAGTTATCACCAGTCACTAAGATAGTTGCCCCGTGATACTCCTCCTTGTTAAAAATAAAGTCAGGATTTTCTGTATAGGCGTGGTCTAAGTACCGCCAAGCATACATGAGATACTTGCCAAACCCCTTTTTATCAGTCAACTTGAGAAATTGCTTGGGGAGAATCTGATCCGTATCAATATTGTCATTCATAAGAGGGACAATCCTCCCCTTATAGAGGGTAAATTTTTCCATCTTTAATCTACCTCCGCGAGTTTTCTCACATCAACGAAACGACCAGCAATCGCAGCTGCTGCAGCCATGGCAGGACTACACAGATGTGTCTTAGCCCCAAAACCTTGCCGATCCTCAAAATTCCGGTTACTGGTTGAGGCACAATGAACACCGTCTGGAACCTTGTCTGGATTCATCCCCAAGCACATTGAACACCCTGGACTCCGCCATTCAAAACCTGCATCTAAAAAAACCTTGTCCAGCCCCATTTTTTCAGCTGCTCGCTTGACAGGTCGACTTCCTGGTACGACAATGGCTGTCACATTCGAAGCAATTTTTTTGCCCTTGACGAACTTAGCAGCCAGTACTAAATCACTCAAACGGGCATTGGTACAAGACCCGATAAAGATATAGCCTAGTTCAATCTCTTCAATCTTCTGCCCCGGACGAATCCCCATATACTGATAAGCACGCTCATCATTGATGTCCTTAATAGCTGGGAAAGCTTCATCAAAAGCAACTCCCATAGACGGATTGGTCCCCCAAGTCACCATAGGTGCTAGGGTTGACACATCTAGGCGAATGACCTTATCATAAACCGCATCAGCATCTGATACCAAGGTCTCCCAGTCGGCAATCGCAGCCTCCAGATCACTCGGAGCATGAATGGTTTGTCTCACATAAGCATAGGTCTTTTGATCTGGATTCATCATGCCAATTTTTGATCCAAATTCAATGGACATATTGCAAATGGTCATGCGTTCTTCCATGCTGAGGCGCTCCACGGCATCTCCCCGGTATTCTACTGCATAGCCAACCCCCAAGCCGACCCCATACTGCGCAATCAAGGCTAAAATATAGTCCTTGGCATAAACACCTCTAGGTGCCTGTCCTACAAACTCGACCAAGAGCTTCTTGGGCTTGACCTGCCAAATGGTCTGGGTAGCAAAGACATGTTCGACCTCGCTCGTTCCAATCCCGAAAGCTAGAGCACCAAAAGCTCCGTGCGTTGCTGTATGGCTATCTCCGCAGACAATCATCTTCCCCGGTTGTGTACGACCTGTCTCTGGTCCAATCATATGGACAATGCCTTGCAGCTCTGAACCATGGTCAGCACAATCAATATCAAATTCGGCCACATTTTCTGCCAATTTATCCATCTGCGCTTTTGATATCGCATCCCGAATATCATAAATGTTGACGGTCGGCACATTGTGATCAAAGGTCCCATAGGTCAAATCTGGTCTGCGCAAGCGCCTACCTGCATCTCGTAAGCCCTGAAATGCTTGAGGGCTCGTCACTTCATGGATATAATGTTGATCCACATACAAGAGCTGGGGCTGCCCCAACCTGCCTGTAATGACATGACGTTCCCAGATTTTGTCCAAAATTGATTTTCCAGCCATCTTACCTCCAAATCCAATAGATAAGGCCCCCATCTATGATAAGCCCGACGAACCAAGCCACTTGAAAATACCATTTTTTAGTCTTATGGTGAAAACGAGTTCCACCTGCCCAGGCACCAAGACCTCCACCGAGAATACTCATAAGCAGTAAGGTCTTTTCAGAAATACGATAGTGCTGTTTTCTGGCTTTTCCCTTGTCTAAACCATAGGTCATAAAGACGATTAAATTCCAGACCACTAGGGTCATACTAACGATTTGTTTGATTGTCATAAGTGTTTAATAATCGCCTCTACTGCTTCTTGGGTAGAGGCTTTTCCTCCTAAATCTCTAGTCAGGATTCCTTGGGCAAAACTTGCTTCAACGGCATCCTCTATTTGCTGAGCTACCGTCACCTCACCAAAAGTCTCCCGCAGCATCATGGCAATGGATAAAATCATGCTAACAGGATTAGCCAGCCCCTGTCCTGCTATATCAGGAGCCGAGCCATGAATAGGCTCGTAAAGACTAATCCCTGTTCCATGACTAGCAGATGGCATAACCCCTAGTGTACCGGATAAGACACTAGCCTCATCTGACAAAATGTCACCAAAGAGATTTTCCGTCACTAGGACATCAAATCTAGCAGGATTGGTTATCATGACCATAGCTGCACTATCAACTAATTGGTGCTCCAAGGTCACATCTGGATACTCTTGAGCAAGACTGTCTGCTACCTTGCGCCATAATTTTGATGTTGCAAGAACATTTTGCTTGTCAATGCTGGTCACCTTTTTCTTACGCTGCCGTGCTAGTTCAAAGGCCCTACGTAGAATCCGTTCAATTTCAAAAGTTTGGTACTCATTGACATCACGCGCCACATCTGCTTCCAACTCATGAGCACCGAAGTAAATCCCACTTGTCAACTCACGCACCAAGATAAAATCTACGCCAGCGATCCGCTCTTCCTTTAACGGGGAGAGATACTGCAAGGCAGGAGAGATTTTGACAGGGCGAATATTGGCATAAAGTCCCAATTCCTGCCGTAGCATCAGCAGACCCTGCTCTGGGCGCAGAGGGGCATCATCATACTGAGGGCCTCCAATTGCCGCAAGTAGTATAACATCCGCTCCTTTACATGCCTCCAAGGTATCTTGGGGAAGTGGATGTCCCTTGGTATCAATTCCTGCCCCACCGAAGGCCTTTTCAATCAATTCATATTCAAAGGAAAGGCTTGATTTGACCGCTTCTAGCACTTGCAGACCTGCTGCCATAATTTCAGGGCCAATTCCATCTCCTGCAAGAACAACGATTGTCTTTTTCATACACTTCCTCCTAGACTAGTCTAGCATATCACGATAAGATATGGTCTGTCCAATGGTGCCATCATTTTCTTTTTGTACAAATATATTCGCATTTATATAAGCAATCGCACTCGCTTTCAAGACATCAAAGTCTATGCCTGACGCATTGAAAATAGTCTCTGTTGCTCGATTCTCCACTGCTACCAAGACACACGCCTGCGAGTCAATACCATCTGTCACCGCCTCAATATTGTAAGAGAGGAGTTTGGTATCTTGATGGAAAAATTCATCGATGGCATTGAAAATTGCTTCAACACTTCCCTTACCTGTCGCCTGACACTCCACCTGCTCACCTTGAGCATTGTTCAAGCGAACCATCGCTACCATATCCTCCCCGTCCACCGCAAGGCTCAAGTCGTCAAAATGGAAACCTTCTGGATTTTCCACGGTTACCCCTGCAATTAAGGCGCGAATATCTGCATCGGTGACTTCTTGCTTCTTATCTGCTAAGGCTTTGAATCTACCAAACAGTTCAGTAATTTCTGTCTCGTCAAATTCCAGAGCCAAGTCTCTTAATTTCTCCGCAAAGGCATGGCGACCAGAAAGTTTTCCAAGTGGTAAACTGTTACTCTTTGCGCCGACCAATTCTGGGGTAATAATCTCATAGGTGAGCGGATTTTTAAGAACCCCATCTTGATGAATACCCGATTCATGAGAAAAGGCATTCCCTCCGACCACTGCCTTGTTCTTGGGAAGCGCAATTCCAGAGAAGCGTGAAACCATTTCAGAGGTATGGATGGTTTCGCTAAGGACAATCCCCGTCTCCACCTGATAGTAGTCCGCACGGATTTTTAACGCGACCGCCACTTCTTCTAAAGCTGCATTTCCTGCTCGCTCACCAATTCCGTTTATCGTTCCCTCCACGCGCCCTGCTCCATTTTTTATGGCAGAAAGACTGTTTGCTACCGCCATTCCAAGATCATCATGGCAGTGAGGACTAAAGATGATTTCTCGATCAGCTTGTACATGTTCCATCAGATACTGAAAAATATGACCATATTCTTCAGGTGTTGTAAAGCCGACTGTATCTGGAATATTGATATAACTAGCACCTGCATCTACCGCTGTCTGCACTACTTCTAAAAGAAAGTCCAATTCCGTTCTTGTGGCGTCTTCAGGTGAAAACTCCACTATATCAAATTTCGAACGGGCATAGCTGACATATTCTTGAATACTTGCTAGAATATCTTCCTTGCTCTTTTTGAGCTTAAATTCCCGGTGGATAGGACTGGTGGCAATAAAGACATGAATCTGGGGAAACTTAGCTTCTCTCAAGGCTTCATAACAAGCATCGATATCTGACTTAACTAGACGTGCCAGTCCTGTCACAGCAGTCGTTTTCATGGCTTTTGCAATTTCACTCACTGCTGTAAAGGAATCTGGGCTAGCTGCAGGAAACCCTGCTTCAATGGCTGAAATCCCCCATTTTTCTAATTGTTTGGCAATAGCAATCTTTTCCTTAATGGAAAAATTCACTCCCGGGGTCTGCTCCCCATCACGAAGGCTGGTATCAAGAAATTCAATTGTACGCATCATCTACTCCACTTTCTCCATAAAATAAAAACATCTCACTTGACCAAGCGAGATGTTTGCCCGCTTGGTAAGCCAAACAGGACTAATGCCTTTGTGCATTAGCCCCCTCGTCGCAACAATAAATTCATAGACGAAACGAGTTTCATTTGACCTTCTCCTTTTAGATGAATAATCGTATCATATCATTTTTTAAGCATTATTGCAACAATTTTCTGTATTGTTTTAATTATCTGACAATTTTTTGAATATATCTTCTTTGATCCTATCTTTCAGTCTATATTGAGTGGCTTTTAGAGGCTCCTTTCGTTCGCTCGTTATTTGGTGCATATCGACTTCTCTTTTAAAACAAAAGCCCTACTCAAAAAACCAACGAGAAAGAAGCACTCCATGACTTCTTTCTCGTTGGCGACTCTTTTATACTCAATAAAAATCAAAAGTAGACTAGATGAGTCTGGGACAAAAGTCTAACCTCAACTATAAAAAACGAACAAAACTGGTTTTCGGACACTCAACATTCTTGTTTGTTCGC
This sequence comes from Streptococcus sp. 1F3, assembly GCF_054968985.1. Lineage (NCBI taxonomy): Bacteria > Bacillati > Bacillota > Bacilli > Lactobacillales > Streptococcaceae > Streptococcus > Streptococcus sp. 1F3. Next base: position 66,242 of record NZ_JBUEQR010000044.1, read on the forward strand.
TTTTTGTATTTCATTTATCAATTTGAAGATTTGATGATAAAGAATTTCAAAAATCAAAATCTTTTTGTCCCAGCCTCGTTGGAAATGAGAGTAGCACCGCTCATTTCCTTATAACCGAAGCCGAAGGTAGAACGCGCCTTCACCAGGCAAGTTGACCAAGTATCCTTTTGATTGTTAAAGAGTATTAGTTGCGACTGCGCAAGATACTATCAACCTTGGTATTGATTAGGTCGATTGCCACAATATTGGATACTCCTTCTGGAATAACAATATCAGCGTAGCGCTTAGTGGGTTCAATAAACTGGTGATACATGGGTTTTACCACACCGAGGTATTGTTCGATAACACTATCTAAGCTACGTCCCCGCTCTTCCATATCTCGCTTAATCCGGCGGATAATCCGCACATCATCATCTGTATCCACAAAAATCTTAATATCCATTAAATCGCGTAAACGTTTGTCTTCAAGGACAAGGATCCCCTCCACGATGAACACGTCCTGCGGTTCTTGATGATAGGTCTTTTCAGAGCGGGTATGCTGGGTATAATCATAAATCGGAATATCAACTCCTCGACCTGCTAACAATTCACTAAGGTGGTAAATCATCAACTCCGTATCAAAAGCTAGGGGATGATCATAGTTGGTCAATATTCGTTCTTCAAAGGTCAAATGTGACTGATTTTTATAGTAGGAATCGTGTTCAATCATCGAAATTCGAGCATTGGGAAAATTATTCAAAATAGCGCGTGAAACACTGGTTTTTCCACCTCCTGAACCACCAGTTACGCCAATGATAATCGGTTTTTGTGCCATGGGTCACTCCTCATTTGTATTCAACCTATTGTACCATAAAAGAGCCCTTTCGTGTATCTCCCTTTTCCAAATCAAGACCTCCATCTATTCACATCGCAATATTCAGTAATTCCTCTCACTCTTGAAACATTCAATCTAGTCTTTTCCTTTAGCTTTTAGTACCTACTCCCCTAATCTAAGTGATTAGGGAAAGGAGAAATGCTACAGTAGGGAAATAATGAGTCAAAGGGTTCTAGTCCTACCATTCTTCCTATTCATGATATAATAGTCCTATTACAACAGTAAAGGATCCTCTATGTTAAAACTAGGCATTATTGGTACTGGAGCTATTGCACATCATTTTATCGCAGCAGCCCATGCAAGCAAAAGATACCAACTTACAGCAATCTATTCACGAACCCAAGAAACTGCAGAAACATTCGCAAAAGACTACGAATCAAGGATTCACCTCTATACCAATATGAATGACTTTCTGACTAGCACTATTGACATTCTCTATATCGCAATCCCCAACTCCCTCCACTATGAGCAAGCCAAGTCCGGGCTCAAGGCAGGCAAGCATGTCATCATTGAAAAACCAGCAGTTACCTGTCCACAAGAATGGGCTGACTTGGTAGCAACCGCCAAAGAAAACAAGGTTTTTCTCTTTGAGGCAGCTCGCAACTATCACGAACATGCCTTTGCCGTCATTGCTGAGTTCTTATCTGACAAGAAGATCTGGGGTGCACATTTTAGCTATGCTAAGTACTCCTCCAAAATGCCCGATCTCCTAGCTGGAAATACTCCAAATGTCTTTTCTAAAAAGTTTGCAGGAGGCGCTCTCATGGATTTGGGAATTTATCCTGTCTATGCCAGTATCCGTCTCTTTGGAAGCCCACTTGATGCCCATTATCTGGCACAACAGTTGCCAAATGGTATCGATTTGAATGGCTCTGGTCAGTTAACCTATGAAGATTTCCAAGTGACCATTCAGACAGGAAAGAATATAAATAGTTCGCTCCCTGCAGAAATCTATACAGACCAAGGAACACTTGTATTAGATACGATTGAGCAGATTAGCTCTGCTATTTTCTATCCTCTCCAAGGGGAAGTCCAGACCTTGGCTATTTCAAAAGCACCACATAGCATGTTAGAGGAAGCCGTACAATTTGCGGACATGATTGCAAAACCGCAACCGGCTCTCTATGAACATTGGCTCCTTGCAGCACAAGCTGCCCACACCACCCTCTACCGCATGCGACAGACAGCACACATCCATTTTGAAGGAGACTTAAATGAATATGACACTTCCTGCTAGTTGGCAAGACCAACTAGAAAAGGCAGGTTTTACCAGCTTTACCCCTATTCAAGAACAGATGTTTGAGCCGATTCGGTCAGGAGAAACCCTCCTTGGAATCAGCCCAACAGGAACTGGAAAAACCCTCGCCTACCTGCTACCTAGCCTCTTGAATATCCAGCCTAAAAAAGCCCAACAATTACTGATTTTAGCCCCGAATACAGAACTGGCTGGACAACTATTTGACGTCTGCAAGACCTGGGCTGGATTGATTGGTCTTGAAGTACAATTATTCCTATCTGGATCTAGCCAAAAACGCCAAATCGAACGCTTGAAAAAAGGACCAGAAATTCTGATTGGTACCCCTGGACGGATTTTTGAACTTATTAAGCTCAAGAAAATCAAGATGATGAATGTCAATACCGTTGTCCTAGATGAGTTTGACCAATTACTCAGCGATTCTCAATATTCTTTTGTTGATAAGATTTGTCGCTATGCACCACGAGACCATCAATTGATTTACATGAGTGCGACTCACCAAGTTGACCCTGATAAACTAGCACCAGCTACCCGCACCATTGCCATTGATAATGTGGAATTGACCAATATCCAACATTTCTACTTACAAGTGGATAAGCGGGAAAAGGTCGAGTTGCTTCGCAAATTGGCACACGTCGAAGACTTCCGAGGTCTCATCTTTTTCAATTCACTCTCTGACCTTGGTAGTGCAGAAGAAAAATTACAGTACCGTGGCATCGAAGCTATCTCTCTTGCAAGCGATGTCAATGTCAAATTCCGCAAGGTCATCTTAGAAAAATTTAAAAATCATGCCCTCACCTTGCTTCTAGCTACAGACTTGGTCGCACGTGGTATTGATATCGAAGCTCTTGAATGCGTCGTTAACTACGAAGTCCCACGGGACCAAGAAACCTATACCCACCGAGCAGGACGGACCGGTCGTATGGGACGAGAAGGCTTTGTGATTACCCTCATTAGCCATCCAGAAGAGGTGAAAGCCTTGAAAAAATATACACCAGTCCGCCAACTATTCCTCAAAAACCAGATGTTGTATCTAGAGTAATTCATATTGAACATGATAGGAGCTTGCAACGCAAACTCTCAGATTGAAGAAAAAGTCTATTTCGACTAATTTTCTTTAATCTTTTTTCTTTTGCTAAAAAATAGAAAAACTCTTAGAAATACCGCTATATCAGTATTTGTAAGAGTTGCTTCAAGATTCGAATTTGCTATTTTTCTGTCGCTTAGAGGGTTTGTCTACACTCTAGGAGTTTGCAACGCAAACTCTTCTCTACTTCTTCATCAAGATTCCTAATTTTCATTTGCTTTTTATACGTCCTCGTATCTGCTTTGAACCCAGCCTCGTTCATTTATACTCATTTAGTTTAACTTTTATTATTTCGACGATTGTGGAAACTCCGTTTCTCTATTTCCAACTTCCAATCATCCTCTAGATGAATTGTGGAAACTCCGTTTCTTTATTTCCAACTTCCAATCATCTTCTAGATGAATTGTGGAAACTCCGTTTCTCTATTTCCAACTTCCAATCATCTTCTAGATGAATTGTAGAAACTCCGTTTCTTTATTTCCAACTTCCAATCATCTTCTAGATGAATTGTAGAAACTCCGTTTCTTTATTTCCAACCTTGCCCACTTCGCTCTCAAATTTCTAGGCTCAGGCTGAAACAGTCCGCCGAACTGTTTCACTCTTCCAGATGATTGGAACTCGCTTTGCCGTACTCTACGATTGTTACTGACTATCGTCAGTATGATTTCCAACCTTCAACAGTCCTTAGACTGTTGAAGCAGCCTGCAGCTCCTTGCCTAGTACTAAAAGGAAACGAAACAACTATATATTCTCTGAACGGCTTGATTGTATCCCCATTGCAAGAGAGAGTCCGTTTACTCTACCAGCTTATACTCAATAAAAATCAAAAGTAGACTAGCTTTCACAATTAAAAATTGTGAAAGCTTGGAAATGAGAGTAGCACCGCTCATTTCCTTATAATCGAAGCCGAAGCTAGAACGAGCCTTCACCAAGACAAGTTGACCAAGTATCCTTTTGATTTTTAAAGAGTATTCAATACTAAAGCTCTGTTTCTATCCTAACTCTACGTACCTCATCTGGATTTGCTTGTCATTCAGTATGGGCTCTGATTTACTGAGCAGGGTGCGCTGATTGCTGGTCATAATAAATCATTTGCGGATTCAAATGTTTTCCCAACAAGTCACTTACTGTAACGGGCTGGTAGCCTTGGCTCAAGAGATAATCTAAGACAGACACCAAGGAGTCAACCGTTGATTGATGAATATCGTGCATTAAGATGATACTACCCGGATAGGTACAGGTCTTCACTTCATTCAAAATAGCTAATGGATTACGGCTCTGCCAGTCTTTTGAGTCGACGGACCAATAGATGACTGGCATCTGTATAATAGACATAGCCGACCGATTAACGGCTCCATATGGTGGACGCATCATTGTTGGTTCCTGTCCAATAGCATTTTTAATAACTTCTTGTGTTTTTCTCATCTCTTGTCTGACTTGTTCATCTGATAAAGTGACCAGACTAGCATGATCCCAAGTATGGCTAGCCACTTCATGACCTTCTGCAACAATCCGTTGCAAAAGGTTTTCATTGCCCGAAACATTTTGTCCCAGAATAAAGAAAGTTGCTTTGACATTGTATTTCTTGAGAATATCGAGGACCTGTGGCGTGGTCCTAGCACTCGGTCCATCATCAAAGGTCAGGGCTATTCGTTTTTGATGTTTTCTAGCTTCTTCTTCTGCCTGATAGATTTGGTAGGCTTCTTGATCACTACTTGCTAGATATTCACTTTTTACAATCCCAAAAATGGACGCAATCGGAAGTTCAATCTGCTTAAGCTGAAAGTCTTTTTCTGGTAGCTCAAGCCTTAGTAGACCTGGCTCATACACAAATGAATAGTCTGTTAAAGGGCTAGCTTCAAATTGGGCAAGCATTTTCTCAAGGTCTGCTTCTGCCACTTGCTTAGCTGTTAAGTCATCCCTCAATTGATTCGCAAACGCTACCTGCAAAGCGCCACTATCTGTCACAAAATATTCTAGTGTAAAGAGTTGTTGCTCCTTCGTTAGCAGCAAGATAGGTCCTGTCCCTTTCTCGCCAGCTCCTATTGACAATGTCTTTACTGGATAGCTTTCTGATTGGATTTGTCTTGCTTCTATACCTGTGAAATGAGTTGTAGCCTCTTTAAGTGATACAAAAAAGAGCTCCTTGGTCTTGCCACTAGGCTTGTCCCTACCAAGTTTCTCGCTGATATAGGTCTTTATTTTCTCTTTAATAGCTGTGTTTTCCTGTCCATGCTCATCCTTAGGAATCCCTACTTCGACGTGGACGGAACCAATATTTCCGCTTTGAATGAACTGATCTTGCTTGTTAAATAACTGCGCCTGCTTCTCAGCAATAAAGCCCGTAATCCTTTGATCTTGAGCATAGGCCAACACCTTGATTCCCAAAAAGATAGCAAGACCTAGCAAGGCTAGATTGACCAGAATAAGAACGATTCTTTTCATACTCCCTCCCTCTCTACTTCGCTAACCATCATCTCTCAATGAAAAAAGGCAAGCTCTTCTCTTTCATCCGATTCTTGCCTTTCTTTTCTAATCCGCACGAATAACTTCTACCCGATAACCATCTGGATCTGTAACAAAATAATAATGCCCAGGATTTCCAGGTAAACCAGACAAGTCAGTCGTTGGATAACCTAGTGCCTTATGCTTAGCATTATCCCCTTCCAAATCATCTGACAAAAGCGCTAAATGTGAAAAACCATCTCCAACTACATATGGACCATGGTCATAATTATAGGTCAGCTCAATCTCAAATTCATCGCCAGGAAGCGCCAGATACACTAGAGTGAATTGATGCTCTGGATAATCCCTACGGCGTACTTCTTGAAAGCCAAAAGCCCGTTCATAAAATTCCTGAGAGGCTTCTAGATTTTCAACGCGCAAACAAGCGTGCAACATTTTCTTACTTGCCATTTCATTCTCCTTTACCATTCTATATGCCTTGTATTATATCATAAATAGGTACTTTTTTGCCATAAAAGATGTAACATCCTGCTTTAGCTTTAAAATACTCAAGATACAAAACCCATGAAAAACTCCACTGGAGACTGCTTCATTCATTGAAACAGCCCTCCATAATGTCTAAGAAATCACTCAAAAAAATCTGGTACAAACACCCAAGTTGTAAGCATCCTCGGTGTTTGTACCAGTTCCTTTATCTATCGTAGATGTTTACCCTTGAGGCTTAAAGAGCCTATTTCCCAAGGTAATATTCAGCTACTACATTTAATTTTTCATCAAATTCAAATACAAGCGGCGGGAAGTTTGGAATTTCTACATCCATAATTTCATCGTCTGACAAGCCTTTGATGTGTTTTACAAGTGCACGAATGGAGTTTCCATGTGCTCCTACGAATACGTTTTGACCTGATTTAAGGGCTGGTGCAATCTTATCCTCCCAGAATGGAAGAGCACGCTCAAGCGTTACTTTCAAGTTTTCAGCATCTGGAACAACAGAATCATCCAACAGAGCATAGCGACGATCAGTGTGTGCAGAATACTCATCATCTTTTGCCATGGCTGGAGGCAATACATCATAAGAACGACGCCAGATATGTACTTGTTCATCACCGAATTGCTCAGCTGCTTCTGCCTTGTTTTTACCAGTCAAGCCACCGTAGTGACGCTCGTTCAAACGCCAAGACTTTTCAACTGGAACCCATAATTGATCCGCAGCTTCAAGGGCAAGGTTTGTTGTTTTAATCGCACGTTTTAAGACTGAAGTGTAGGCTTGGTCAAATTCAATCCCTGCTTCTTTGATCAATTTACCAGCATCGATTGCTTGTTGTGTCCCTTTTTCAGACAAGTCAACATCTGCCCAACCCGTGAAAAGGTTGGCTTTATTCCATTCAGACTCACCGTGGCGAGCAAACACTAATTTTACCATTGTTTGTTTCTCCTTTTATTTTCGAGGTGTCCCTCTTTCCTTTTCTATTCTACACAAAAAGTAGGAAAAAAGCTAGCCCTATCTAAATCTGGGTGCGCTTACATTTTTCTATGCTAGAAAATCAGCCCTAAGACTGAGATTTATTGCTATTATTTAGCTAAAAAAATGGTATAATAGTAGGGCTGAATACGACACATTCACGATGATCTATTCATTTCTGTCCTCATCATTCACCCTAGAATGGAACAGCTTAACTGATCTGAATATGAAATAAAAAGCGATAGATTTATAGGAGTTCACATGAAAAAAGTCGCAATCGTATCTGCCTATCGATCTGCTATCGGGCGTTTTGGAGGCAGTTTAAAAGATATTCACATTGCTGATTTAGGAGCGCAGGTCTTACAGGCTAGCCTAAAGAAGGCAACTATCCCCCATGAACAAATTGATGAAGTCATTATCGGCAATGTTCTGACTAGTGGACAAGGGCAAAATGTTGCCCGCCAAATTGCTATCAAAAGCGGTCTGCCTGAGACAGTTCCTGCCTATACAGTCAATAAGGTCTGCGGATCTGGACTAAAATCAGTCCTCCTAGCAGCCCAATCCATCCTACTTGGCGACAATGATATCGTTGTCGCAGGTGGAATTGAAATCATGAGCCAGGCACCCTATCTTTCTAAGCACAGTCGCTTTGGGGGCAAACTAGGAAACCTACTTTTGGAAGATTCTCTCTTAACAGACGGTCTAACAGATGCCTTTAGTCAAGAACACATGGGGATCACAGCTGAAAATATCGCCGAGAAGTATGCGATCAGTCGCCAAGCGCAGGACCGCTTTGCCTTACACAGCCAAGAAAAGGCAGCAATCGCTATTGAGACAGGACGGTTTTCAGACGAGATTATCCCCATCCATCTGCAAACACAAAAGGGGGAAAGCATCTTTGAAGTGGATGAATACCCTCGTCTTAGCCCCCTTGAGAAATTAGCTAGTCTGCGCCCTTCCTTCAAAAAAGACGGAACGGTTACAGCTGCCAATGCCTCTGGGATCAACGACGGGTGTGCAATGCTGGTCTTGATGTCTGATGAAAAGGTCCGAGAACTTGGTGTGACACCTCTTGCCTATATTGAAAGCTATGCAACCAGTGGACTTGACCCCGCTTATATGGGACTTGGTCCAATTTCAGCTAGTCAAAAAGCACTTGCTAAAGTAAATAAAACCATTGCTGACATTGACTTATTCGAACTCAACGAAGCCTTTGCTGCACAAGCCATTCCTGTCATTCAAGAATTAGGAATTGATGCTAAAAAGGTAAATGTCAACGGAGGCGCTATCGCTTTAGGGCATCCAATCGGAGCCAGCGGTAGCCGCATCCTTGTCAGCCTCATCCACGAAATGCAAAAACGTGGCCATCACTTGGGACTTTGCTCTCTCTGTATCGGAGGAGGGCAGGGTGTTTCCCTCATTATCTCAACTCCACAAAAAGGATAAACTATGAATATTGGTATTGATAAAATCGGTTTTGCAGCACCTAGCTATGTCCTAGACCTAGCTGATTTGGCGCTTGCGCGACAAATCGATCCTAATAAATTTAAAATTGGTTTGCTCCAAAGCGAGATGGCTGTAGCTCCAATTACACAAGATATTGTGACTTTAGGAGCACAAGCGGCGGCGACTATCTTATCAGAAGAAGACAAAGCAGCTATTGACATGGTCATTGTAGGAACCGAATCAAGCATCGATCAGAGCAAGGCAGCGGCTGTCTTTATTCATCAACTCTTGGGGATTCAACCCTTTACCCGTTCGATTGAAATCAAGGAAGCCTGCTATGGAGCTACGGCAGGTCTCAGTCTCGCTAAAAGCCATATCGCCCAGTCTCCTCACTCGAAAGTTCTCGTCATTGCAAGCGATATTGCGAAGTATGGCATCGCTTCAGGCGGAGAAGCTACACAAGGGGCAGGCGCTATCGCTATGCTCATCACAGCAGATCCTAGCATCATGATTCTTCACAATGACAATGTCTGTCAAACTCGGGACATCATGGATTTCTGGCGTCCAAATTACGACAAATATCCTCGAGTAGACGGCAAATTTTCGACAGAACAATACACAGATTGCTTGAAGACTACCTTTGACTACTATGTCGAGCAAACAGGTAACAATCTGGCAGATTTTGCTGCCATGTGCTTACACATTCCCTTCTCAAAACAAGGACTAAAAGGACTGCAAGCAATCTGCCACAATGATGAGGAAACCCTACATCGCCTAACCAAACGCTTCCATGAGGCAACAGTCTACAATCAAGTGGTCGGAAATATCTATACAGCATCCATTTTTCTATCCCTACTATCGCTTTTAGAAAATAGCCAAGCCCTAGAAGCCGGCAACTCTATCCTCTTTTATAGCTATGGTAGTGGAGCTGTCTGTGAAATCTTTAGCGGAACACTTGTGGAGGGTTACCACCAGCAATTAGCCGCTAGGGAGCGCCTGGACCAGCTAAGAGCCCGCAAACGCCTCAGCGTTGCAGAATACGAAGCAATCTTCTTTGAAGAAATCAAACTAGACGAAGCTGGAAATGCTATTGGGCTACCAGTAGATGATTGTCCATTTGCCCTGCTATCCGTTAACCAACACAAGCGTATTTACCGTAAAAATTAGAAAAAAGGCACCTCTTGGCACTGCCAAGAGGGGCTTTTGTAAGGAGTTGACATGTCTCTTTTTTCAGGATTTTATAAAAAAACAAGGCAAGAACGAATTGCCATTGCTGCTGAAACCCGTCAGCTTTCCCCACAGAGTAAGGATATTCTCTTAGCCGATCAAAATCTCCCAGAAGCCATTGCCGGGAAAATGGCTGAAAATCATCTAGGAACTTTTTCACTACCTTTTTCACTAGTCCCACAATTAGTCGTTGACGGTGTGGAATACAGTATTCCAATGGTGACAGAAGAACCCTCTGTTGTTGCCGCCTGTTCTTTCGGTGCTAAACTTATTGCTAAGGCAGGTGGATTCACTAGCTCTATTTCCGAACGCCTCATGATTGGGCAAGTAGCCCTCTATGATGTTCCAGATATGGAAAAAGCTAAAATGGCGATTCTCTGCCAACAAGACAGCATTCTTGCCCATGCAAATCATGCCCACCCCTCAATTGTTCAACGAGGAGGAGGGGCCCGTCAGCTGACGGTCGAACAAAAAGAAGACTTCCTCATTGCCTACCTCCATGTCGATGTTCAAGAAGCAATGGGAGCCAATATTCTCAACAATATGCTGGAAGCTATTAAGGATGAATTAGCTGACTTGGCGCAAGGAAAAGCGCTCATGGCTATCCTGTCTAACTACGCAACCGAATCCCTTGTAACAGCAAGTTGCCGTATTCCAATCAAACAGTCTCACCTTGCACTAGAAACGGCACAGAGCCTTGCCAGAGCTAGTAAGCTCGCTCAAGTGGATCCTTACCGAGCTGCTACCCACAATAAAGGCATTTTCAACGGAATTGACGCGATTGTCCTCGCTACTGGAAATGATTGGCGTGCTATTGAAGCAGGGGCGCATGCCTACGCTAGTAGAGATGGATACTATCGTGGTCTATCCACTTGGGAAATCGTCGCTGATGATCTAATTGGACAGCTGACGATCCCACTTCCTATCGCAACCGTTGGAGGCTCAATTGGGCTCAATCCAAAAGTACAAGCAGCCTTTGATATACTAGGTCAGCCAACAGCAAGGACATTGGCTGCGATTGTCGCATCGGTCGGACTATGCCAAAACTTTGCTGCCCTCCGTGCCCTTGTCACTGCAGGTATCCAGCAGGGACACATGAAACTCCATGCCAAATCCCTTGCCATGCTAGCTGGAGCTAGGGAGCATGAGATCGACCAGGTCGCACGACTCCTACGTCAAGCACCTCATACCAATTTAGAAACTGCCCAATCTATCCTAGAAGAACTTCGAAAAAAGGAAACGAATACTCAATAAAAATCAAAAGTAGACTAGCTTTCACAATTAAGAATTGTGAAAGATTGGAAATGAGATTAGCACCGCTCATTTCCTTATAATCGAAGCCGAAGGTAGAACGAGCATTCACCAAGGCAAGTTGACGAAGTATCCTTTTATTTTTAAAGAGTATAAAAATAGAAAACAGGGATGCTTCCTATTTTGCTTCTAGTACAATCGTTTCGTTTCCTTTTAGTACTAGGCAACGAGCTACAGGCTATACTAGCGAAAAAGTCTCATTCCTTGCTGTTTTGTTTCTCATAAACCATCCATCAGCTGTCACAATTAAATACTACAATACTCTTGTTTCCCATAAAGAATTATGCTATAATGGTTAAAAATTAAAGGAGAATCCTTATGAATAAAGTAAAAAAGAAAATCTATCGTAATACCCCTGCCTTTACTCTCATGGCTTGGGCGTCATTTGCTTTCTTTTCAGCCCTCATTTTAATTGGTCTCTATACCCTAAAAGAACCACTCATGGTAAAGGGCTACTACCTCATGGGAGCGGTTGGCTTGATTTCCTCTTCCTTTACCGTTTCAAAAGTTGTTCGTGACAACCAAGAAGACGAAGATAACTACAACCTATTGTTGCAAAAAGCTGCAGCAGAAGATAATACAGACAACTAATACTCGGCAACTAGCAACATTTCCTAAGAGAGGGGTTGCTAGTTTTATTTCCCTTTATACTTATCCGAAATCAAAAAGCCTATCTTGCAAGCTGAAACTTGAAAAAATCAAGTGCTTGATCGATAGGCTTTTACACTTTCAACATTGATGCTGACAAATCTCTTGGCAACCCTGTGAAAGTTCTAGTCATTCTAACGGAGGTGCGACTACGATATCAAAGATTTCCGTCTTACCTCTTATTTTACAGCGTCTTTAAGAGCTTTACCAGCTTTGAAGGCTGGAACTTTAGAAGCTGCAATTGTGATTTCTTTACCAGTTTGTGGGTTGCGACCTTTACGTGCTGCACGTTCACGGACTTCAAAGTTACCAAAACCGATTAATTGAACTTTTTCACCTGCTGCAAGGTAGTCAGAAACTGCTGCAAACACTGCATCAACTGCTGCTGCTGAATCTTTCTTCGTCAATGAAGTTGCTTCTGCAACTTTTGCAATTAAATCTTGTTTATTAGCCATTTTGCTAAATCCTCCAATTAATTTTCTGAGTTATTACTCACTCTAATATAGTACCGAATTTTATCCATTTGGTCAAGCTTTTAGTACGATTTACTAGCTTTTTCTGTAAATATCAAAAATGAGCTGATTATGATACAAATCAATAGTATTGGCTTTGATGTATATTTTTTGTGCGTTCTCAATAGCACTGAGCTGAATCGTTACAGTAGCCTTTGATGCGTCAATTTGTACAAATCCTGGCAGTTGTGACTGCTTTTTAATATAGGATAAAATCTCCTCCTTAGGCAGGGCTAAGGTCCCTGCCGAAATTTCTGACACTGTCAGTAGAATGCTACCGTCATTTAATTTATTGGGTTGGAAATAAATATAAAGAGGAATGTCGAGCCCCCAAATATTATAACTTCCCTCAAATAAGAGGAATTGATTGGTCGCTGTTAGGCTATAGGAAAAAGCCTCTGTCTGATAGTCTTTTAAGTAGGTCGCCAATATCCTGTTTAACTGCTCTTTGGTTGTTGTAAAGGTTCCCAACTTTTCATCATTTGATGACTCTACTGAAACAAATGAGGTACTAGAATCCTCGCGGACAGAGGAAATTCGTCCTAATAGGACGAGACTAAAGGCTAACATGGCAGCCACTAGAGCCAGGAAAGCCCATTTCCATTTATTGATTTTTCCACTCTTCTTTTGTTGCACGAATAGCCTCCATAACTGCCTTGTTCATGATTTCATATCCTGTATTATTGGGATGAAAATGATCTTCTTCAGCCAGCAAATGATTGCTTACCTTACTTGATGTAGCATCTGACTGACTAATTCCCTTTTCCCCTTCCAAGCCCTTATAAAGCAAATCATTGATTGGAACAAAATAAACTCCCTCTAAACGCTTGATTGTAGATGCGGTCACCTGATTCCAATGATCTACAACTGTCTGCATTTCCGTCAATTCAGGAAAATTGAGGTAAAAAGGATTGTAGATTCCGATAACATAAATCGGTAGCTGAGGATTATCAGCTCGAGCCTTCTCAATAATCTTTAGCAGTCGTTGGCTATATTCTTGCGCAGGAGCATCAAAGACAGAAAGCTCAAGGCTAGTCAGATTAGCGAGAATAATCTGGCGTAAGTCATTGCCTCCAACTGTTAGGGTCAGCAGATCTGCCCTTGCAAGGCTTTCAGCAATTTCTACCTGATCCATCCGATCTAAGATTTGCTGACTGGTATTGCCAGATACCCCATAGTTATCATAGGTAACTTGATAGTCATATTGATTGCCAAGCTCCTGAGCAAGGAGCGGTACAAAACCACCTTGCCCCGTCTTATCTCCCACTCCCTGAGTCAATGAATCCCCTAGAGCTACATAGTAACATTCTCTTACTTCTCCTGTCATGTCCTTATTCTTTTCAAGGAGGGATGCAGCTCTAGGAATCAATAGTTGAAAGAAAAAGAGAAAGCCCAGCAGGCTGAGAAAAAAGAATAAAAAATGATGTAAAATTCTTCGACTATTCATAGCGTACTAGGACTGCCCAGGCATCTTCTCCTGTATGAGTTTGAATAATGGATCCTGTCTCCAACACAGAAATATCTTCTGCAACAAAGGGTTGTAAGGCCTGCTTCATCTCCTGAGCAAAATCAGGTGCTCCTGCGTAGGAAATACCAATTTCCGCTACCTTTTTCGTTTCCAAGGTTGCTACAAATTCACCCAGCCATTTTTTGAAGGTTTTAGAACCCCGCCCCTTGGTAATCGGATGCAGTTGATGATCCGTCATCTCCATAATCACACGAATATTGAGAAGCGAGCTCAATAGGCCTGTCACCCGACCAATTCGTCCCCCCTTGACAAGATTTTCCAAGGTGGAGATACCGATGTAGAGTTCTGTCTTTTGCTGGACTTCTGCCACAGCCGCAAGAATCTCTTCCTTGCTTGCCCCAGCTTGGGCACAACGTGCTGCAGTAACAACTTGGAATTTTGTTGCTTGGTCCGTGAAACCAGAATCAATCACCGTCACATCTACTCCTGATAGGGTCGCTCCTTGACGAGCTGCTTCGACCGTCCCTGAGAGAGCATGCGATAGAAGAATAGCAATGATTTGACTACCGTCTGCAGCTAAGTGAGCAAAGGTTTCTGCAAATAATCCCACCGGAGGCTGACTGGTCTTAGGAAGGTTTTTACTTTCCCGCATCAATCTCAAAAACTGCCCCTCTTCAAGGTCACTATCAGAATAGACTACACCACCAACCATTACCGATAAAGGAACTACTGTAATTCCTAATTCTTCAACGAGTGATGGCTCAATCGTTGTACTAGAATCTGTAACAATTTTTATCGTACTCATATCTCTCCCTATTCTTTCCTATCTATTCTTTTCATTATATCAAAATTTTCTTGTTTGGGCTATTGGAAGCAAATACTAAAAAATGCTCCTAATTGGAACATTTTTAGAACCTATATTCACAAATAAAGTGCTTCGTCTTTCGCTCATCAAGGCAGTTTTTTGAGGAAATACGGACTGTATGTTGAAAAAAACAAAGGATCAGTAGCTTAAAAACAAGCCTTAGCTGGAAGCGTTGAACTGTGAATACAGGTTCTTAATCATCACTGGCAGTAAAGCCGTCATTTGAAAGGGCATAATGCTCTGCTATTTTGCCATTTTGAAAGAGAATACCATGTAATACTCCCCCATAAACAGCACCACCATCCATACCAATTTTACCATCAGGTGTTTGCCATAATGTAGGACTTTCCAAGGATTCTCCTGTCAGATAAGTAACAGGAGTATGCCCAAAGACAATCCCTTTTCCAGTCCTATTTTCTGCCTGATGAAATGGAGCACGTAGCCAAACCTTTTGATAGTCTGTCGTATCCTGCCAGTTATCCAAGGTCAAATCAAGACCAGCATGAACAAAAATCAACTTTTCCGTCTCCAAATGAAAGGGCATTTGCCGCATAAAGGCAACCAAATCGCCTGCTTTTTCCATCACTTGCTTGGCATCTTTCATTTCATCTACTGGAGTATCCAAGGGACGCCCTAGAATCGAATTGATTGTGGTATCGCCACCATTTCGTCTATAGTGAGCATACCGTTCGCACGGATGATCCAACCAAGCTAAAAACATATATTCATGATTGCCCGACAGGCAAATCGCTTTGTGTTGCTCTACTAAACCTTTAACCCGTTCCAGAACAGCCCGACTATTTTCTCCACGGTCAATCAAGTCTCCTAAAAAGATGAGCTGGTCCTCCCCATTCCAATATTGGAGAAGCGATTCAAGCATTCCTATTTTTCCATGAACATCTCCGATGGCAAAATAATTCGGCATTCTCTTCCTCATTCTTTCTTTAGTAATTCCTTGGCCTGAGTCAGAGCAGCTTCCGTTACATTTTCTCCAGCTAACATCTTAGCAACTTCCTCAATCCGCTCCTCAATCGTCAAGAGACGAGTACGAGAAAGAGTGGAGTGGTCATCACTAATTTTCTCAATAAAGAACTGATAATCTGCAATTGCAATCACTTGTGGTAGGTGAGAAATCGCCAAGACTTGACCTTGCGAGCCAATCTTGTAAATTTTTTGGGCAATCGCCTGAGCCACACGACCAGATACTCCAGTATCCACCTCATCAAAGACGATACTGGTCTTTGCCTCTTTACGAGAAAAAGCAGATTTAATGGCTAGCATCAAGCGGGATAATTCTCCTCCACTTGCCACCTTGACAAGGGGTTTAAAATCCTCACCAGGATTGGTTGAAATATAAAATTCCACCTGCTCATTCCCCTCACGACCGAACTTGCCCTTGCTGAAGCGCACCTGAAAATCAGCTTTGTCCATGTAGAGATCTTTTAACTCTTGCTTAATCTCTTGCTCAAGACTTTCTGCTAAGGCATGCCTTGCACTGGCTAGGGCTCCTGCCAGACCAATCACATCTTTTTCACGCGCTTTTAACTCTACTTCCAGATGTTCAGATGAAACATCTGAGCCTGTTAAAAGGTGATATTCCTTTGTAATCTGTTCTAGATAATCCAAGACATCATCTACAGCACCACCATATTTACGGGTAATACTGTAGATTAAGTCTAAACGGCTTTCTACCTGCATGAGACGATTCCCGTCAAAATCAAGCCCATCGATCACACTCTCTAGGCGCTTGGTCACATCTTCTAAGACATAGTAGGTCTCAGAAAGACTACTCGCCAATTCCTTGTAACTCCTATCAAATTCTTCGATAGATTCCAAATCATGCATAGCAGATCGAACATTTCCCAGACTAGAAAATTCTTCATTATCCAGCAGGGTGTAAGCATTCGTCAAGGTATCTGCAATCTGTTTGTGATTGAGCAATCTTTCTCGCTCTTGATGTAGCTCCTTGTCCTCACCCGCCTTCAAATCTGCTGCTTCAAGCTCAGCCATTTGATATTCAAGCATCTCAATACGAGCCTTATTTTCTTCTTGATGTTTCTGAATACTCAGGACCTGTTTACGCAATGTTTTATAGGCTTCAAAAGCAGATCTATAATCTGCCTTTAATCTGAAAAAGGCTTCATCTCCAAATTCATCTAGCATGGCAATATGATGCTGCGGTCGCATCAGTTCTTCCTGATCATGCTGCCCATGAATATCAACCAAATGTTGGCCGACAGCCTTTAAGACAGATAAATTAACCAGCTGACCATTGATACGGCTGATACTGCGACCATTTTGCAAAATCTCACGGCGAATAATCAGCTCATCTGACATCTCCAATCCCTGGTCTTTCAAGAGTTCACATAAACTTCGACTTTGTTCAACCGAAAATAAGCCCTCAATCTCAGCTTTAGGCATACCATGGCGAATGACATCGGTCGTCGCCCTGCTCCCCAACATCATGTTCATAGCATCAATAATGATGGATTTCCCTGCCCCTGTTTCCCCTGTAAGGACAGTCATTCCCTGCTCAAAATGGAGGGAAATTTCCTCAATAATAGCAAAATTTTTAATGGAAATTTCAAGTAACATGACAACCTACCAACTTTTTACTGTTTCTAATATCTCAAGTGCCTTCTCTTTATCCCTAGCAATAATCAGAATCGTGTCGTCATCTGAAACAATGCTAAAAATAAACTCTGAAAATACTTCAACAATCTGATTTTTCACAAATGCCGTGCTTCCTGGTACCAAGCTCAAGTTCAGCATATTGTCCAATCTTCCAGACGACAAGACAGTTCTCTCAACCAATTTTAAACCAGATACCTTATTTTGGGGTAACTCATAAATATAACTATTATCCTTCAAGGGTGTCTTGACAATCCCTAACTCCTTGATGTCACGTGATACAGTTGCTTGAGTAGCAGTCATACCAGATTTCCGAAGATGTTCGACAATCTCTTCTTGCGTACCGATATCAAAATCTGTCACAAATCTTCTAATTTTCTCTAAACGTTCTTTTTTACCCATCTTTAAATTCCTTATGTGCTTGCTCTACAACCCTTTCAATCACAGGGACAACTTGATTTTCAGCAGGACTTTCTTTTTTTAAATAGGCTAAAAATTCCACATTCCCATGACCACCTTGAATCGGTGAAAAGTCAAGGGCCTTGACTGTAAATCCTGCTACCACCGCACCAGCAGTTACCGTTTCCAAAACCATGCGATGGACAGCCTTGTCCTTGATGATTCCATTCTTGCCAATCTGCTCACGCCCTGCTTCAAATTGCGGTTTGATAAGCGCAACCACTTCTCCCTCATCCGCCAAAATGGCTGATAAGGCTGGCAAAATCAAGCTGAGCGAGATAAAGCTGACGTCAATACTTGCAAACTGCGGTCTAAATTCAAAATCGCTGGGCTGTGCATAACGAAAGTTAAATTGCTCCATGCTAACCACACGCTCATCCTGTCGAATTTTCCAGGCTAACTGATTGGTTCCTACATCAACAGCATAGACCAAATCCACTCCATTTTGTAACATGGCATCGGTAAAGCCCCCCGTTGAAGCACCGATATCAAGGGCTGTTTTTCCTACTAGAGACAAGTTAAATACCCGCAAGGCCTTTTCTAATTTTAGACCACCGCGGCTGACATATTTCAACTTCTCCCCTTTTAATTTTAGCTCCGTACTATCCGCTATCTTCTCACCGGGCTTATCATAACGTTCGCCATTGATAACAGAAACTACTAAACCAGCCATAACCCCACGTTTTGCCTGCTCCCGCGTATCAAAGAGCCCTTGTTTGTAAGCCAGTACATCCACTCTTTCCTTAGCCATTTAATCGTAAACTTTCTACTATTTCTCGAATCTTATCTGCCCGAAAAGCTGACTGCTCTTCCAAGGCTAGCAAGCCTGCTGACACCTTATCCAGACACTTCTCTAAGTATGCCTTCGCTTCCTCTAGTCCAAGCAGGGCAGGATAGGTAGATTTGTCTGCTACCAAGTCTTTATTCGGTGTTTTTCCTAATTCCTCAAAACTAGCAGTCACATCTAGAATGTCATCTCGGACTTGGAAAGCCAAGCCGAGCCACTCACCTATTTCTTGTAAGCTGTCCTTGATATGAAGCGTAGCCTCCATCACCACTCCTGCTGCTACAAATGGATAGGCAAGAAGTTTTCCTGTTTTATGGGCGTGAATGGTCTGCAATTCCGAAAGGGTTAAACGACGCTTTTCTCCCTCCATATCGAGAACCTGTCCACCGACCATGCCAAAGGTTCCCGCTGCTTTAGATAGTTCCGCAATCAATTCCACTCGAATCTGACTTGGAAGCTCTGCCATTGCCACCAAGGCATAGGAATCCAGAAAGAGGCTATCGCCAGCCAAAATCGCCATGTCTTCACCAAATTTCTTATGACTAGTCAAGCGACCACGACGATAATCATCATTATCCATGGCAGGTAGATCATCGTGAATCAAACTCCCTGTATGAATCATCTCAAGAGCAGCTGCTACCTGCACATGAGCTTCCGTCAAAGTCAGACCGAATCCTTCCAAAAGATCCAAGAACAAAAGGGGACGCAAGCGCTTACCTCCTGCCTGAATCGAATAAAGAATCGCCTCAACTAAACGAGGGGCAAGGGACTTTTCGCTATAAAAGTCCAACATCACTCGCTCCAACCAATCCAATCGTTCTACTTGCTTCATTCCATGTCCGTTTCTGTTCCATCTGCCTGCATGACCTTCACCAGGGTCTTTTCTGCCTGATTCAGCGTTTCTTGAAGTTCTTTTGAGAGTTTCATTCCCTTTTGAAATTCAGCAATCGCATCTTCTAACGCAATATCACCGCTTTCCAAACGTCCTACAATCTGTTCTAAATCTGCTAAGTTTTCCTCAAATTTCTTTTGTTTTGACATCTTTTACCTCAACTTCTAAGTGACCGTCACGGAGCTGAACGGTTACACTTTCCTTTATCTGAACCTTTTGAATACTATCAACTACCTGCCCATTTTGCTCCACAATCGCATAGCCCCTTGCCACAATACGACTGGTATCCAGCATTACAAGGCTATTTGCTAAGCGTTTCACTTCTGCGTCTTTCTGAGCATAAAGGACACTAGTATGATTGCGCAACAAGCGTTTTTGTTGGGCTACTTTTTCTTGGTAAAAAGCTATTTGCTTGACTGGGGAGCAAGCCAATAAACGCTGCCGCAAGATCTGACTGCGTTTTTGCCCTTCATGTCTATATTCGCGAATAGACTGCTTCATGCGCAATTGTAAGTGATCCAATTTTTGCAAATAAGCATCATAGAGCCTCTCTGGCTGTCTAAAAATCACAGAATGGGTTAATTTTTCTAGACGTTCACGGTGGTAGAGTAGACGATTTCCTACTGCCTTGCTCATCCGATTTTCTTGCTGTTTCAGATAAGACAGCACATCCAATTTGGTCACCGGTGTCGCTAACTCTGCCGCAGCCGTCGGTGTTGCTGCCCGCCTATCAGCCACAAAGTCCGCCAAGGTTGTATCCGTTTCATGCCCAACACTTGAAATAATAGGAATCCGTGACTCAAAGATTGCTCGCACTACTACTTCTTCATTAAAAGCCCATAAATCCTCAATAGAGCCTCCTCCACGCCCAATAATCAAAAGGTCCAAGTCCTCTCGCTCATTAGCCCTTCGGATATTATGTGCAATATCAGCCGCTGCCCCATCTCCTTGCACTTTTGTTGGATAAAGGAGCACTTGCCGACCCGGAAAACGCCTACTTACCGTTGTGATAATATCACGAATAACCGCTCCACTAGGGCTAGTCACCACACCAATTTTCTGTGCAAATTGCGGTAGGTCTTGTTTGAATGTATCTTGAAAAAGCCCCTCGTCTCCCAGTTTCTTTTTCAATTGCTCAAACTGGATTGCAAGAGCACCAACCCCATCTGGCTCAGCCTTTTCAATAATAATGGAGTAACTACCACTTGGCTCATAGAGCTGAATCCTACCAACGACATTGACTTTCATGCCCTCTTCCAATTCAAACCCAAAAGACTTGTAAACCCCAGCCCAAACCGTTGCCTGAATCACCGCCTTTTCATCTTTAAGTGAAAAATATTGATGACTAGGTCGCTTACGAAAATTAGACACCTGACCTGTCAAATAGACCCGCTCCAAATACGGATCCCGATCAAACTTTAATTTCAAATACTTAGTCAATGACGACACCGATAAATAATCTGGCATAAAACTCCTTTCAATTAAGATACCAAGCCCGTGAAGAACTCAATGAAGATACGAGAGCGTGAAACGAGTAAAGCAAAAATAGGAGGTTTGACGCAGATCCTTGGTTCTAGGAAAAACTATCTTTTTTGCACAACTCGTAGCTCGAGTTCAATAAAATCAAGATACAAAGCCCGTGAAAAACTCAAAGCGAAAATAGAAAATTTGACGAAGAAACTTTAGTTTCTAGGAGAATTTGTCTTTTTCGCAAAGAGTTTAGGGCGGGTTCAATGAAGATGTGAGGACGTCAAGAGCCAAGTAAAAATAGGAGATTTACGACGTGTTCGATGAACACGAGGAAATCTATCTTTTTTACACAGCTCTTAGTCCGAACTCAGTTACATTAAGATACGAGAGAGTGAAACGAGTAAAGCGAAAATAGGAGATGGATGCAGTGTTCGATGAACACGAGGAAATCTATCTTTTTTACACAGCTCTTAGTCCGAACTCAGTTACATTAAGATACGAGAGCGTGAAACGAGTAAAGCAAAAATAGGAGGTTTGACGCAGATCCTTGGTTCTAGGAAAAACTATCTTTTTTGCACAACTCGTAGCTCGAGTTCAATTAAATCAAGATACCAAGCCCGTGAAAAACTCAAAGCGAAAATAGGAGATTTACGATGTGTTCGATGAACACGAGGAAATCTATCTTTTTTACACAGCTCTTAGTCCGAACTCAGTTACATTAAGATACAAGAGCGTCTGGCACGAGTGTTACTCGTGTTATTTCCAACCTTCATCAGTCTGGAATAGTCCCTAGAGTTGATTTAATCATTTGCTTGTAAAGCAATAAGCCTCTTGCAAGCCTGATAAGTCTGCTCCATGAGCATGGTAATGGTCATAGGACCTACTCCCCCCGGAACAGGGGTGATATGGCTTGCAAGTTCCTTGACTTCATCAAAGGCAACATCACCAATCAGCTTGCCATTCTCATCACGATTCATTCCAACATCAATCACGACTGCTCCTGCCTTGACAAACTCCTTGGTCACAAAATGCCCACGACCGATAGCTACAACTAAGATGTCAGCTTCTCGAGTAAGGGAAGATAAATTCTCTGTTCGCGAATGAGCAATCGTCACCGTCGCATTGGCATCTAGTAAGAGCTGGGCCATGGGCTTTCCAACAATATTGCTACGACCAATTACGACAGCTTTTTTTCCTTCAGGATTGATCCTATATTCGCGCAAGAGCTCCATAATACCTGCAGGAGTTGAGGGAATCATAACAGGATGACCACTCCAGAATTTCCCCATATTCATGGGGTGAAAACCATCTACATCCTTATCTGGATCAATGGCAAGGAGAATCGCTTCCTCATCCATATGCTCAGGCAAGGGAAGTTGAACCAAAATGCCATGCCAGTTGGCATCCTGATTATAACGATCAATCACCGCCAAAAGCTCCTCTTGGCTCGTCGTATCAGACAAACGCACTACTTCGCTCCTAAATCCAGCTGCGAGAGCTGAGCGCTCCTTATTACGAACATAGACCTGACTAGCAGGATTGTCTCCGACCAAAATCACAACAAGACCTGGCTCCACTCCCGTCTTTTCTTTTAATACTGCCGTCTTGGCTGCTAACTGTCCCTGCATTTTTGCTGCTAAAGCTTTTCCATCCATCCGTGTCATCTTCATCTCCTTTACGTTTTTTTCATTATACCAAAATTTTATCCCTACTCCTAGCACTTTGTCACCCTCAGGAGATGGGATAAGACATATTTTAAGCTTTTCTTAGCTGATGCAAAAACAAGTTCTTTTTTCTTGACTCACTCTGGTAATCCGGTCATTCAGAAGTGGTATTTACAGCCCCTACTTCTCTTACAGATTCTTTTGCTAATACTCTTCAATCCCAAATAGAGAAACGGAGTTTCCACAATCGTCGAAGTAATAAAAGTTAGACGAAATAAGTATATTTGATAACTAGTACCTTCATTCCTACAATCAACCAGTATGCCAAAACCGCTGAATAAACTCCAGCGGTTATTTTTATAATACTTTTGACAAAAAATTTCTGGTTCGTTCTTCTTGAGTTTCTTCAAAGACTTGCTGCGGTGTCCCGTCTTCTACGACAAGGCCGCCGTCCATAAAGATGACACGATCAGCTACCTCCCGTGCAAAGCCCATTTCATGGGTCACAATAACCATGGTCATCCCTGACTTAGCCAAATCCTGCATGACAGCCAGCACCTCTCCAACCATTTCTGGGTCAAGGGCAGACGTCGGCTCATCAAATAGTAAGACATCTGGTGCCATCGCAAGTCCTCGTGCAATGGCAATCCGTTGCTGCTGTCCTCCTGATAGACTTTGAGGATAGGCATGAGCCTTGTCTGGTAATCCTACTTTGTCAAGTAAGTCATAGGCAATTTTTTCTGCCTCAGCCTTTGTTAATCCCTTCGTCTTTATCGGTGACAAGGTGATATTATCCAAAACAGACATATTTGGGAAAAGATTGAATTGCTGGAAAACCATCCCCATCTTTTCCCGCATTTTGAAAATGTCATTTGACTTATCGGTAATATCTACCCCCTCAAAGGTCACCGTACCTTTGGTTGGTACTTCGAGCAGATTCATGGTTCGTAAAAAGGTTGATTTCCCACTACCGGAAGGTCCGATAATGACGACTACCTGTCCCTTGCCAATCTCAAGGTCAATCCCTTTTAACACCTCATTTTTACCGAATGATTTATGAAGATTCTTGATCGAAAGAATAGTCTCACACATGTACCTGCCCTCCTTTATTTAACTGTTTCTCCAATACTTGAATCGCTACCGTCAAGACGCTAGTCATAATTAAATAATAAACAGCCGCAAATAAAAGAGGCGTCAAAGTCAAATAGGTCGTTGACGCAACAGTCGTTGCACTGTTCCAGAGCTCAATTACGCCGATTGTAGACAAGAGGGAACTGTCTTTTAAAATCGTCACAAACTCATTTCCCAAAGCTGGCAAGATATTTTTTATTGCCTGTGGCATGATGACCGATTTCATGGCTTCAAAAGGACGAATCCCCAAAGAGTAGGCGGCTTCCAGCTGCCCCTTAGGGACGGCGTTAATTCCTGCCCTCACTGTCTCTGATACATAAGCACCACTATTCATGGATATCACAATGATGCCCGGTAGCAAGCGAGATAGGTCTACGGATAAAATCCCCAACTCAAAGGTCGGTGCCGTGATGTTCATAACCGCAAAGGCAATCATAATCTGCACCACCATAGGGGTTCCACGGAAAATCCAGACATAGACATTGGCTAACCAAGCCAAGGGAGAAAACTTGCTACGTTGAGCAAATGCCAACATCATTCCTAAAATACTCCCGAAGAATACAACCAAGACTGCTATCATCAGCGTTACAATCGCTCCATAATTAAAATAATCCCAATACTTGGGAAGGAATGAAAAATCCATTTCTCTACCTCTTTTCACACTGTTTATTTCATACATTATAGCATTTATTGAATAAAAATACAACTTTCTTGTTTAAATATTCATTTCATAAAAAAAGCACCGAGGTGCTTTTTCATTTCTAGTCAGAATTAGTACAATAATTCATAAATTTCCATTGCAATCAAGTCAATGCTATCAAAGGTATATGTCTCACGTGCTTGGACATCGCGAAGCGTAAAGACAGAACCATTTTCTTCATCAAAGTTGTAAGCAACCTCTGCAACAACAATTCCATCACGTTCAAAATTACGTTTTAAGGTTCCACCGTCAGTCGTCATGGCTTCCAAACGGTTAATAATTCGCACTAAATGTGATTCCATATCACTTCTCCTAATTCTTATTATAAAAACATTCTACCACATTTCCTGTAAAAAGTCTTGCTTTATCTATCTTTCTTCTTGCCACCCCCAGTAATAGCTCCTCTCATAGTCCTTTGCTTGATACATGATCAGCCTTTCAACCGCTAGAGTGCAACTCACTAGCAATAGACCTAATCCAGTGGAGTAGGTTTGTTTACCCGGGCTGAGAAACTAAAAAGCGAGGATAAATCCCATTGCTTGCAAGACAAGCTGCTTTGATTGTCTATTTTGTCTAGGAGTTGCTTCACCAGTCACTTTCAGACTGGTGAAGGTTGGAAATAAAACGAGTGAAACGCGTGTCAAATGCTCTCGTATCTTGTGTAATTGAGTTCAGCCTAAAACCTCGGAAAAAAGATAAATCTCATTGGTTGCCAAGCAACCTGCTTCAATTCTCTATTCTGTCTAGGAATTACTTCACCATTCACTTTCAGACTGGTGAAAGTTGGAAATAAAACGAGTGAAACTCATGTCAAACGCTTTCGTATCTTATGTAATTGAGTTCAGCCTAAAACCTCGGAAAAAAGATAAATCTCATTGGTTGCCAAGCAACCTGCTTCGATTTCCTATTTTTCAGTCGGTTTTTTAACGGCTTCACATCTTAATTGAACTCGAGCTACGAGTTGTGCAAAAAAGATAGTTTTTCCTAGAACCAAGGTTCTGCGTCAAAACTCCTATTTTTGCTTTACTCGTTTCACGCTCTCGTATCTTAATTGAGTTCTTCACGGGCTTGTATC
The DNA here is from genome assembly GCF_054968985.1 of Streptococcus sp. 1F3. Lineage (NCBI taxonomy): Bacteria > Bacillati > Bacillota > Bacilli > Lactobacillales > Streptococcaceae > Streptococcus > Streptococcus sp. 1F3. The sequence continues at coordinate 91,672 of NZ_JBUEQR010000044.1, forward strand.
TTGGTGTAATTGAACTCGCCCTAAACTCTTTGCGAAAAAGATAGATTGTCTTGTGTTCATCGAACACTGCATCAATCTCCTATTTTCGCTTTGAGTTCTTCACGGGCTTGTATCTTGATTTAATCAATAGTAGATTCTTGCAATTTGGCTAAATATTGTTATAATAAACTTATATCTGACCTTTATTGACTATTTGTCTCTTGCAGATTGTACTAGTCCTATCATTCTTCCATATTTGAAGAATAAAAAAAAGGCAACTATTCGATAGAAAAGAGGGATTCCCATGCTTTGTCATAATTGTAATATCAACGATGCAACTATTCATCTCTATACAAATCTTAATGGTAAACAACAACAGGTGGACCTCTGCCACAACTGTTACCAAATTATGAAAACCGACCCTAATAATGCTATTTTAAAAGGTCTGGGAGATCTTGCCAATCCAAATAATATGGATCCATTCAGCGAGTTTTTCAATAATATTGGTGGTATTCCGGGGCATACACCTGCTGGAAAACCTCGCAACCAAACCCCACCTACCCAATCAGGTGGTGGTAACCGTGGTAACAATGGCGGGTCCACCCCTCCTCCACAACAGCCCAAAGGCTTGCTGGAAGAATTTGGCATTAATGTAACCGAAATTGCCCGCCGTGGGGATATTGACCCTGTCATCGGTCGTGACGAAGAAATCAAACGAGTCATCGAAATTCTAAACCGCAGAACCAAGAATAATCCTGTCCTCATCGGTGAGCCTGGGGTTGGAAAAACAGCTGTTGTCGAAGGTCTAGCCCAAAAGATTGTTGATGGCGATGTTCCACAAAAACTCCAAGGCCGTGAAGTCATCCGCCTTGATGTAGTCAGTCTAGTTCAAGGAACCGGTATCCGTGGACAATTTGAAGAGCGCATGCAAAAGCTAATGGAGGAAATTCGGAACCGTAAGGAAATCATTCTCTTCATTGACGAAATTCATGAGATTGTTGGCGCTGGCTCTGCTGGTGACGGCAATATGGACGCAGGCAACATCTTGAAACCTGCCCTTGCTCGTGGCGAGATGCAGCTAGTCGGCGCTACCACACTCAACGAGTACCGCATCATTGAAAAAGATGCAGCTCTGGAACGCCGTATGCAACCTGTCAAGGTCGATGAACCAAGTGTCAATGAAACAATCACTATTCTAAAAGGGATTCAAAGTAAGTATCAGGACTATCACCATGTCAAATACACCGATGAAGCCATTGAAGCCGCTGCTATTTTGTCCAATCGCTACATTCAAGACCGATTCCTACCAGATAAGGCCATTGATTTGCTGGATGAAGCTGGTTCGAAGATGAACCTAACCTTGAATTTCGTTGATCCAAAAGAAATTGACCAGCGCTTGATTGATGCTGAAAATCGCAAAACCCAAGCAACTCGTGATGAAGATTTTGAAAAAGCAGCCTATTACCGCGATCAAATCGCCAAGTATAAGGAAATGCAAAAAGCAACGATTAGCGATGAAGATATTCCAGTCATTACCGAAAAAGAAATCGAAGCAATTATTGAACAAAAAACCAATATCCCTGTCGGTGATTTGAAAGAAAAAGAACAGTCACAGTTGATTAACCTAGCTAGTGACCTAAAAGCCCACGTCATCGGTCAAGATGATGCCGTTGATAAAATTGCTAAGGCCATTCGTCGCAACCGGGTGGGGCTAGGTGCACCGAACCGTCCGATCGGAAGTTTCCTCTTTGTTGGACCAACAGGGGTCGGAAAAACCGAATTATCAAAACAACTAGCCATTGAATTGTTTGGTTCTGCTGATAATATGATCCGTTTTGATATGTCCGAATATATGGAAAAACATGCCGTTGCAAAATTAGTCGGTGCTCCTCCTGGTTACGTTGGCTACGAGGAGGCTGGACAGTTGACAGAAAAAGTCCGCCGTAATCCCTATTCACTCATTCTACTCGATGAAATTGAAAAAGCCCACCCTGACGTCATGCATATGTTCCTCCAAGTCCTTGATGATGGTCGCTTGACAGATGGACAAGGGCGTACCGTCAGTTTCAAAGATACCATTATCATCATGACCTCAAATGCTGGAACAGGTAAAGTAGAAGCTAGTGTCGGCTTCGGTGCTTCTCTGGAAGGGCGCACCCATTCTGTCCTCGGTCAGCTCAGTCATTTCTTCAGCCCAGAATTTATGAATCGATTTGATGGTATTATCGAATTCCATGCCCTCAGCAAGGAAAACCTCCTCCATATCGTTAATCTCATGCTCCTTGATGTCAATAAACGTTTAGAAACAACAGGACTTACCCTTCATGTAACCGATAAGGTCAAGGAAAAATTGGTTGACCTGGGCTATGATCCTAAAATGGGAGCTCGCCCGCTTCGTAGAACCATTCAAGAATACATTGAAGATCCATTGACAGACTTCTATTTAGAACATCCAGAAGAAAAAAATCTGCGTGCTGTCCTCACCAGTAAGGGAACAATCTCTATAAAAGCAAAATAAACTTTCTTTTTCCTATATTTATGCTATAATGATAAAAAAATCACTATTGAGGGAGACCTATGACACACGCAACATTCGGTAAGAAAGAAACAGGAGTAACCTATCAACATCGTTACGGTGTCTATGCTGTCATTCCCGATCTTCAAAAAGAGCATATCATCCTAGTTCAAGCCCCCAACGGTGCCTGGTTTCTTCCAGGAGGAGAAATCGAGGCAGGTGAAAACCACTTGACTGCCCTTGGACGTGAATTGTTAGAAGAACTTGGTTTCACAGCAGAAATTGGCACCTATTATGGTCAAGCAGATGAATACTTCTATTCACGCCATCGCGATACCCACTACTACAATCCTGCCTACATCTATGAAATCACGAGCTACCAAAAAGTAGGCAACCCCCTTGAAGACTTCAACCATCTGGCTTGGTTTGATGTCGATACTGCTATTCATAAGCTCAAACGAGGAAGCCACAAGTGGGGGATTGAACAATGGAAGCTAGCCCATAAGAACAATTAAGACTAGTCAAACACCCTCAATAGTGCTATAATAAATGCAGGGAATCATTAGGTTGGAGGTCAAGCATGAAAATCATCAATACGACAAACAGTCAAGCACAGCTCGTGCAAAATCAATTGGCAAATACGGATGCTTTTCTAGTGGAAACCTATTCTGCTGGAAACACAGATGTTATTTTTACGCAAGCACCGCTTCACTACGAACTCTTGATTAGCAATAAGTACCGCGCTGTTCAAATGTCCGAGATCGAACGAATTCGTGACTTCTTTCTCAAGCGCAAAATCAATACCGACATTATCGATCAGGCAGGCATTCAAACCATTCATACCGACCATTTGATTGAGATGTCAATTCCGATTGTAAAATAACTTCTTACGAACCATCAGCTAGGCTGGTGGTTTTCTTATTTCCACTAATTTATCCTAGCTAATCTATCCGATACATTCTATTTTATAGTGATTTGAAACAAGATCAGGACAAATAATGTGGCAATATAGAAGCCTACTCTAATCCTATTAAACTCTATAGCAAGCATCTAATACTCTTTAAAAATCAAAAGGCTCCTTCGTCCACTTGCCTTGGTGAAGGCTCGTTCTACCTTCGGCTTCGATTATAAGGAAATGAGCGGTGCTACTCTCATTTCCAACCTTCACCATTCTTAATTGTGAAAGCTAGTCTACTTTCGATTTTTATGGAGTATAAGTGTCCTCATTTTGTTTCAATCTACTATATAGTTGTTTCGTTTACTTTTAGTACTAGGCAAGGAGCTGCAGGCTGCTTCAACAGTCTAAGGACTGTTGAAGGTTGGAAATCATACTGACGATAGTCAGTAACAATCGTGGAGTACGGCAAAGCGAGTTCCAAACATCTTCTAGATGATTGGAAGTGGGAAATAAGGAAACGGAGTTTCCACAATCGTCAAAGTAATGAAAGTTAAACTAAATGAGTATAAAACAAAGGCTCTATAATTTCTGTAGTGGGTAAATCCACTGTAGAGATTATGGAGCCTTTTTGAGTATAGAAAAAAAGTCCCAT
>NZ_JBUEQR010000045.1:0-1372 GCF_054968985.1 Streptococcus sp. 1F3
ACTGACTTTGGACTTCTTTTAGACATAGGAAAACTCCCCTTTAGCTTCTAGTGAATTTTTGTTTTTTCACTGTCCACTATAAGGGGAGTATATCAGTGATTTATAGGGATTTAGTTTTAAAATAAACTGTACTCTAAATTGATATTTGCAAGATAAATAGGAAACAAAGTGAGCCTTTAAAAGAGATTTCCCGTCGTAGCTGATATTAATCTTGTGTTTACCGTGTATGTTTTTTCAACGATATAGTTGTTTAGTTTACTTTTAGTACTAGGCAACACTGACGAGGTTTGAAGAGATTTTTGAAAAGTATCAAAGATTTTCAAAAGATAAAAAAGAGAGAACAAAAGTGTTCTCTCTGATTGATAGGAAGATGGAAATAAACATCTGCAAGGTCTACAAGAAAGAGCAAATATCTCATTCCCTATTCTTCTTCTCGTTTACTTTTTAATCCTAGTCCAGCTGCTCCCACTAGCATACCGATACCAAGTGCTGTAGTTACAACAGAAGATGTTTCTTCACCTGTCGCTGGCAAGACCTTACTGTTTGCAGATGGACGAACATTTACATGAACGACTTCTGGGTTAGTTGGTACATGGTTCTCTGGTTGCTTAGGTTGTGGTTCTGGATCCTTCTCATATGGTACTGGTGTATCCTTACCTGGATCATTTGGATCGGTGATAGACGGTGGCACATATCCCTTCGTTGGATCTTCTGGATCAACTGGTTTCAATGGGTTGCCGTCTGGATCTTTTGGTGTATAGCCTGGAATGTGTGGCAATGGTGGGTTATCTCCTGGCACCAGTGGGGTTTCATCATATGGTACTGGTGGACGATCGCCTGGATTGTCTTCTCCTGGGATATATGGCAAGTATGAGCCAAGTTCCTTGTAGATGTAGGTGACGTTGGTTGTCCCCTCTACAACAGTTCCAGATTCTTGATCCCCGTCTTGAACCTTGGTGAAGACATAACGCTTGCCATCTTTTTCGATGATGGTTGGCTTGTGGTCTGTTGTGTCATATGGAGTGTTGACATCACTTTCTGGCGTGTCGACCACATCATCTGCGATGGTTTCACCCTTTTCATTCACATAGTGAACAACAACGCTTCCTTTCTTCACTTCTGGTTGTGGTTCTGGATCCTTCTCATATGGTACTGGAGTATCCTTACCTGGATCATTTGGATCGGTGATAGACGGTGGTACATATCCCTTCGTTGGATCATCAGGATCAACCGGTTTCAATGGATTGCCGTCTGGATCTTTTGGTGTATAGCCTGGAATATGTGGCAATGGTGGGTTATCTCCTGGCACCAGTGGGGTTTCATCATATGGTACTGGTGGACGATCGCCTGGATTGTCTTCTCCTGGGATATA
>NZ_JBUEQR010000046.1:0-6562 GCF_054968985.1 Streptococcus sp. 1F3
TAAAAGGATTAAGAGGAACTAAATCAATAGATGAACTACCTCAGAACGTACAAGATGCTTATAAAGGATATTCTGGAAATAATTGGCAGGGAACATATAAAGGACAAAGTACAGGAACAAAAGCAGGTGGCAAATTTAAAAATGATAAGGATTATTTGCCAAATTTTGATAATTATGGTAATGAAATTACTTATAAAGAATATGATATTAATTCTAAAGTAATAAATAGTGGTCGTGATGCGGAGAGATTCGTCCGTGGAAGTGATGGAAGTATATATTATACTGACAGGCACTATAAAAGTTTTATAAAGGTGGAATAGTAATGAATAAATTTAGTAAAATAAACAGATTTAGTAAGATACTGTTAAGAACTAGATATCAAAATTACTTTATAGTGAATCTTGATGGAAAAAAGATACAAACTGAATATGATGCTATTTTGAAATTAGCCGATATTTTCTATATTGATGATTTAGTTGATGGTAATTGGGATGCTTTACAAGATAGACTAGAACGTCCCAGTTATATAATTCCGGATAATATACTTATTTTTATAGATAATGCTAGATATTTATTTGCTAATGATGCAAATTCTAAGAGAATTTTTTTAGATATTCTTAAAGACACTGTTGAGTGGTGGGATAGCGATGTTGAAAAATATGTCGTTGGAGGGAAGAAGAAGTCTTTCAATGTTTATTTAGTTGATTGAAAAGATTTTTCGTGGTGCTGTTGGCGATTGAGCTAGTTTATCGAGGATTTTGAAAACGCTCGAAATTATTTCTTCGTTTTCCGTCCTCTCTTTCCTAGCTCCCCGCCCACCTATGGAGCTTCTCTCCATAGGTGTTTTCTACATCACCACTATGCTTTTACATGTTGTCATATAAAAGCAAGATAAGTGATAAAACTGCTCTCTACTTACTTTATTCGTAAAAGTAAAATAAAAATACAGAAAGATAAATCATTTTTATTATGTAGAACATGTTACGTAATATACTGATTATCACGGTCAAGTAGGGAATTATCGAAACTCACCTACACTTATGACCTAGCAGGAAACAAGCTGACTAGTACAGAAGAAGTAGAGGGCAAGGAAGAAGAGACCCGCTTCACTTACGATGACAATAACCGCCTAACCAAACTAGAAAACAAGGACGGAACGACCACCTATACCTACGACAGGAACGGCAACCGCATCTCGTCTAAGAAGAATGATGACAAGCTAGACTACATCTACGATACCGAGAACCGGCTCCTTGCGGTCAAGGACAAGGAGGGGCTTTTGATGGCAGCCCTCTATGACGGGGACGATAATCGGGTCTTTACCGCTAGCCGTAAGGAAGGGAAGAACAGCTATCAGCTCTTCAAACGAGAGGAGAAGAGGAAGTCTCCTTATACTGCCCCGAATGGGGAGGAGCCGAGTCTCTTCTGGTATGGCTTTAGTCAGAATGTCTTACAGGCACTGTCTACCCTACCGCAGACGGTGGGGACCATCTGGCATGAGATTTTTGACGATGTGTCGACTGCCTACCACCAGAAAGTAGCGAAAGACCGGGCGACCAAGGAGGGGCTAGTGGTCAACCCACCAGACCTTGGAGATCTGCCGGGTGAGGGTCAAGTGACCTATGCGAGTGAGGTCAAAGAGGTTCTCATTCCTTACACTACACGAGAGGATCGCTTTAACTACTACGAAGAGCGGAACTATGTCAACGATGTCAACCGCAAGCATACCGAGGTACTCCAGACCTATGACCGGGACTTGAAAGCCAGAGAAACCTATACCTACGGACAGGGCAGAAGCTCTTATCTCAACCATGAGACGGGGGATACCTATCACTACCTGACCAATCAGACAGGAACAGTCACAGGCTTGACCAAGGACGGAGTAGCAGTTGCGTCCAGCCAGTACCAACTCTACGGAGCAAGTAAGTCTAGCACAGACGAGACAGGCAACCCATTTGCCTATAATGGTGAAGCTCGTGACATCACAGGACTGGATTACCTCAGAGCACGGTATTACGACAGCCAAGCAGGTACTTTCCTTACAGAGGATTCCTATCAAGGTGAGTTGACGGATCCACTCAGTCAGAACCGCTACAGCTATGTTCACAACAACCCAGTCAATTATACCGATCCAAGTGGGCATATTGCGGCTTCTCCATTTACTATGTTTTTAGGTGCTGGAAAACCTCGATATAGTCAACCAAAACCACTGATTAACTATAAAGATGGGACACTTTATGCGCCCACAACAGCTGAGCATAAGGCGCATCAGATTCGCCAGCAACAGACAGGTGTCTACAGTTACACCTATGTTCCAACTTATGTCCCAACAGCTTCTGCCTACGACTATATTCAACAACAAGAAGCTCAAGTCAGAGCCCAAGCCCATGCACAGGCGATTCGATACCGTCAGCAACAGTTTCGGAAGGAGTATGCGCAAGCAACTGGACAATATGGTACTCCAAAATCGCGTGAAGCGACGAATCTTTTCCTTAACTGGACCAAGTCATTTGAAGAAACGATGCGCCATGTCTGTGATCCAAAGACTACTAAGGCAAAAGATAAAGGGGCCTCTCCTAAACCTATCAGCTTTGGAGGGGGAGGAGTTGCCAGCTGGGATAGCACAGCTGGACCAAGCTCTCGCTATCAGCCCAAAGTTACTGCTAAATCGAAAGTGTTGACTGAGGAAGAGCTAGCAGCAAGAAGGGCAGAGGGAGTGAGGCTTCTTAAGACTCTTGGTGGTGAACTTAGTGGCTGGTATAATGCCAAACGTATCTGGACAGGAAAAGACCCTGTAACAGGTGAGGAAGCCAACCGCTGGTGGGCAACTGGAGAGCTTGTCTTTGATATCGCTACTACTGTGTTTCCAATTGCAAAAGCAGGGAAGTTAGGTAAGGTAGCTAAAGTAGGAAAAGCAGGAAAAGTCGTTGATACAGTTGATGATATCGCTGATGCCTCTAAAGCCTTGAAATCTATAGATAGGATTGATGATACCAAAGATTCTCTGAAAGTTGTAGAGGTTGTTGATACAGTTGATGATGTTAGTGATGTCTCAAAAGGGTATAAAGCTCCTAAAGGAGGCGGAGGAATAACAACAACTATTATCAAAGGAGATAAGAAAATAACATTTGGTCATGGTGCGAGACATTTTGAAGATATTCCTAATTTAGATATCTCAGATGTAGAGAATGCAATTGCTCAACACGTTTCTGAAAATATTCCGAAGATTGGAGAATCTCCTAGGGTTACACTTAGTGTCAATGGACATATTATAGAATATAGACCATATAATTTAGGAGATGGGAGAATCAATATTGGAACATATATTCCAAAAGATAAGTGAGGTTATAACAAATGAGAAGATTACATTCTTTAGAGAAAAAATGGCTCACCTTAATGATGAAACCTGATTTTGATGGTAAAAAGATTATATCTGAACAATTATCCAACGCATATGTCGTTTCTGAAGAAATAACACGAGGATTTGCCTCAATCAAATTAGCCACATTAACAAATAGATGCTATCCTTTTCATGAACGGGTACCTATTACAATGTTAGCATATGTAGAAGATTTTAGAGGATATCGCCCAATAGAATTCTTGCTACATGTGATTGATGGATTTGTAGATGAACTTGAGATTTTTGATGCTGCAGGCTTTGAGATTGAAGATTATTCAAATATACCACTTGACAATATTGAGTATCAAATTTGATATAAAGCAATATTATAATCTGTGACACAGAAAATTGTTTCCCTGTGGTCAAAGAAAGGGAGGAATTGCCAGTTGGGATAGCCCTGCTGGACCAAGCTCTCGCTATCAGCCCAAAGTTACTGCTAAATCGAAAGTGTTGACTGAGGAAGAGCTAGCAGCAAGAAGGGCAGAGGGAGTGAGGCTTCTTAAGACTCTTGGTGGTGAACTTAGTGGCTGGTATAATGCCAAACGTATCTGGACAGGAAAAGACCCTGTAACAGGTGAGGAAGCCAACCGCTGGTGGGCAACTGGAGAGCTTGTCTTTGATATCGCTACTACTGTGTTTCCAATTGCAAAAGCAGGGAAGTTAGGTAAGGTAGCTAAAGTAGGAAAAGCAGGAAAAGTCGTTGATACAGTTGATGATATCGCTGATGCCTCTAAAGCCTTGAAATCTATAGATAGGATTGATGATACCAAAGATTCTCTGAAAGTTGCAGAGGCTGTTGATACTGTTAATGATGCTAGTAGGGGGATAACAGGACTTGATAAATTATCACCTAGAGATATCCAAGCTATGTCAATTGATGAGATTCGGAAAGCAGTACCAACAGACAAGGGATGGAGTATTCAAGAACATAATGGTTTTGTACATATTTATGATGATGTTAGTCCTAAACCTATAATTCGTATTGATCCGCCAGATGGGAAAACAAACTATCCTCACATGCATTTTTATGATAATCACGGAAATTCTTTGGATATAAACGGAAGGATAGTTGATTATCGTAGTTCAGATGCACATATTCCTTGGAATAATGGTCAATAATATATAGCATGGAGGTAGTATAATGGAAAAATACGAAATTATAGAGAAGCAGGAAGAAATAAATCGAATTGATTATTGGGACACTTGCGTTCTGGATCTTAAAATATTATATTTTGGTGATGAGGTTCACATGTATTTAGAAGCTTTTACAGCTCATCAAGCTAATTTAGATAAATGTTGGAAAATTAGTTTTATTGGATGTGCAGAGATAAATTATGAGACAGATGTTAGAAATCGAAAAAAAGTAAAAGTGAAAGATTTTGTAAAAAATTATTTATACACGTGTCAAGATATATCACTTGAATATCATGATGAAACTTTCGTTAGGTGTTGTGTGAATTTAGAGGGATTAGTGATACTTTCTCTGATTTGTCAAGATATTGAGATTGCCAAAGTTCCAATTGCAGATCAACATTTTTTCTGGTGTGAGAATGATAAACGAACTAATTAGTAAACTGTTTGTAACAGGTTATATAATGTTTATTTCAAAGTACCATTATTTCTTAAAGCGGTGTTTCGTGGTGCTGTTGGCGATTGAGCTAGTTATCGAGGACTTTGAAAACGCTGGATAATGTATCGTTTTCCGTCCTCTCTTTCCTAGCTCCCCGCCCACCTATGGAGTTATACTCCATAGGTGTTTTCCACATCACCACTATGCTTTAACATGTTGTCATATAAAAGCAAGATAAGTGATAAAACTGCTCTCTACTTACTTTATTCGTAAAAATACAGAAAGATAAGTAAATTTTTCACTATTTAGACTGTATTACATGATATACTGATTATCTCGATCAGATTGAGACCATGACGGTTTCAAGTAAGGACGGTAAGGAACTGTCCAAGCTGACTTACACCTATGACCTAGCAGGAAACAAGCTGACTAGTACGGAAGAAGTAGAGGGCAAGAAAGAAGAGACCCGCTTCGCCTATGACGATAATAACCGCCTAACCAAACTAGAAAACAAGGACGGAACGACCACCTATACCTATGATAAGAACGGCAATCGGATTTCTTCTAAGCAGAATGAGGAGAAGCTAGACTACCTCTACGACACGGAGAACCGCCTCCTTGCGGTTAAGGACAAGGAGGGACTTCTGATGGCAGCCCTCTATGACGGGGACGATAATCGGGTCTTTACCGCTAGCCGTAAGAAAGGTAAACATAGCTACCAGCTCTTCAAGCGTGAGGACAAGAAGAAATCGCCATATACAGCACCAGCTGGTGAGGAGCCTAGCCTCTTCTGGTATGGCTTTAGCCAGAATGTCTTACAGGCATTGTCTACCCTACCACAGACGGTGGGAAGCATTTGGCACGAACTCTTTGACGATGTGTCGACTGCCTACCACCAGAAAGTAGCGAAAGACCGTGCGACCAAGGAGGGGCTAGTGGTCAACCCACCAGAGCTTGGAGATCTGCCGGGTGAGGGTCAAGTGACCTATGCGAGTGAGGTCAAAGAGGTTCTCATTCCTTACACCACACGGGAGGATAGCTTTAACTACTACGAAGAGCGGAACTATGTCAACGATGTCAATCGGAAACATACCGAGGTACTCCAGACCTATGACCGAGACTTAAAAGCAAGAGAAACCTATACCTACGGACAGGGCAGGACGTCTTATCTCAACCATGAGACGGGGGATACCTATCACTACCTGACCAATCAGGCAGGAACAGTCACAGGCTTGACCAAGGACGGAGTAGCAGTTGCGTCCAGCCAGTACCAACTCTACGGAGCAAGCAAGTCTAGCACAGACGAGACAGGAAATCCATTTGCCTACAATGGGGAAGCTCGTGACATCACAGGACTAGATTACCTCAGAGCACGGTATTACGACAGCCAAGCAGGGATTTTCCTTACAGAGGATTCCTATCAAGGTGAATTGACGGCTCCACTCAGTCAGAACCGCTACAGCTATGTTCACAACAATCCAGTCAACTATACCGACCCAAGTGGGCATTTCTTGCAGGGACTTGTTAGGGGTGCTAAGAAGTTATGGAATGGTGCAAAGAAAGTAGCAAGTAATGCTTGGAATACGGTGAAA
>NZ_JBUEQR010000047.1:0-2623 GCF_054968985.1 Streptococcus sp. 1F3
GGCAACAGCAGGTGGTTCTGCCATGAATAGGGGAGGAAGTACCCTACGAGAAATGGGGCAGAATGCCAAGAGAGGATTTGACAACTTTGTTCAAGCCTTTGCCAAGAATGGAGATAATATTTCTAGAAATTCTGATGATGTAGTTTCTGTAGGTGTTTCAAAATCAAGATATCCTGAGTCTGCTGGACATATAGAGGACGCAAAGAAGGCTGGTCAGCCAGAAGTACTAACTGTTAATCGTGGTAAAGCTAAGAAAAATAGAAGGGAATCATTGCGAGATGTTGAAAGAATAAAAGGAAAGGATCGTGATGAATATCCTCCTGCTATGTTTGAAGAGGGGGGCTCAGGTTCCAGTGTACGTCACATTTCCCCTTCAGATAATAGAGGTTCCGGGTCTAGTATAGGTAATCAGCTAAAAATTTATCCCGATGGAACAAAAGTTAGAATCGAGATTATAGATTAGATAGGAAAAGTATGATTCGAGATTTTGTTAATAAAAAGAAACATTCTAAAAATAAGATAGAATGTGATAAAATAAGTACTCATCATAATACAGACGAGCAATTTGTTAAGTATAATTTTTCAAATTTCTCTATTAATAATTATTTAATAATTCTTGGTAATAGAAGTAACAAAGGAATAGAATATTTTAATAAAATTTTCAACAAGAATTATCCCGAAAAAACGTTAATAGCCTATGATATATTTGGCGGACTATTTGCATTGAATCAATCGAGCTCAAATCTCATATACTTTGCACCAGATTCACTTGAATGGGAGCAGTTAAATATTGATTATGATACATTTATAACTTGGATATTCACAGAAAAGGTAAATTTATTTTATGAATTTTATATTCCAGATAATTTGAATGAGTACTATTTAAATATTTTTGATGGTGATGTTATTTCTACTTATCCGTTTTTATGGTCTGATGAATATAATCGTAATACTTCTAGTAGGGAAGTTGTTCAGTTTCAAACACTTTTTAATTTGAATATTGACTTTGTAAACTCGTTAAATTCAATCTAAATGTTTGTTTTAATCAGCTATATTTAAAACTTAGTCCAAGACGTACTATTCCGTGGTGCTGTTGGCGATTGAGCTAGTTTATCGAGGACTTTGAAAACGCTCGAAATTATTTCTTCGTTTTCCGTCCTCTCTTTCCTAGCTCCCCGCCCACCTATGGAGCTTCTCTCCATAGGTGTTTTCTACATCACCACTATGCTTTTAAATATTGTCATAGTAAAGTAAGACAGGAATAAAATTGTTCTACTTATTACTTTATTTGTAAAAATATAGAAAGATAAATAAATTTTTTACTATCTAGAATGTAGCAAATGACATACTGATTATCTCGGTCAGATTGAGACTATGACGGTTTCAAGTAAGGACGGTAAGGAACTGTCCAAGCTGACTTACACCTATGACCTAGCAGGAAACAAGCTGACTAGCACGGAAGAAGTAGAGGGCAGGGAAGAGAAAACCACCTTTACCTACGATGACAATAACCGCCTAACCAAACTAGAAAACAAGGACGGCACTACCACCTATACCTACGATAAGAATGGCAACCGAGTCTCTTCCAAGAAAAACGACGAGAAGCTAGACTACATCTACGATACCGAAAACCGGCTCCTTGCGGTTAAGGACAAGGAGGGGCTTCTGATGGCAGCCCTCTATGATGGGGACGACAATCGGGTCTTTACTGCTAGCCGTAAGAAAGGTAAACATAGCTACCAGCTCTTCAAACGAGAGGAGAAGAGGAAGTCTCCTTATACTGCCCCGAATGGGGAGGAGCCGAGTCTCTTCTGGTATGGCTTTAGCCAGAATGTCCTACAGGCACTGTCTACCCTACCGCAGACGGTGGGGACCATCTGGCATGAGATTTTTGATGATGTGTCGACTGCCTACCACCAGAAAGTGGCGAAAGACCGGGCGACCAAGGAGGGGCTAGTGGTCAATCCACCAGAGCTTGGAGATCTGCCGGGTGAGGGGGACGTGACCTATGCGAGCGAGGTCAAAGAGGTTCTCATTCCTTACACCACACGAGAGGATAGCTTTAACTACTACGAAGAGCGTAACTACGTTAATGACGTCAACCGCAAGCATACCGAAGTTCTCCAGACCTATGACCGGGAGTTAAAAGCCAGAGAGACCTATACCTATGGACAGGGCAGGACGTCTTATCTCAACCATGAGACGGGGGATACCTATCACTACCTGACCAACCAAGCAGGCTCCGTCACAGGCTTGACCAAGGACGGAGTAGCAGTTGCGTCCAGTCAGTACCATCTCTACGGAGCAAGCAAGTCTAGCACAGACGAGACGGGCAACCCATTTGCCTACAATGGGGAAGCAAGAGATATCACAGGACTAGATTACCTCAGAGCACGGTATTACGACAGCCAAGCAGGGATTTTCCTTACAGAGGATTCCTATCAAGGTGAGTTGACGGATCCACTCAGTCAGAACCGCTACAGCTATGTCCATAACAACCCAGTCAACTACACCGACCCGAGTGGGCATTTCTGGCAGGCTCGGAAGATGATTCCTGATGGACGGGGTAGACCTGTCAGAAGAGGTGCTAGTCTAGGTGCGACTTTTAGCAGAAGCATGGCTC
>NZ_JBUEQR010000047.1:2646-5194 GCF_054968985.1 Streptococcus sp. 1F3
ATCTTTGGCAACAAGCTAGAGCCTTGCGACAATCTGTCTATGACTGGGGACAATCCGTTACCCGAGAAGCCCAAAATATTGCTCGCAATTGGACAAAATCCTTGGAGGAAACTATTCGCCATGTCTGCGATCCAAAAACCACTAAGGCAAAAGATACAGGGGTATCTCCTAAACCTGTCAGCTTTGGAGGGGGAGGAGTTGCCAGCTGGAATAGCACGGCTGGCACAAGTTCCCGTTATCAGTCGAATGCCTCTGCCAAATCGAAAGCGAAAAAAGGTAGCTCCAAACGCACAAGTGGTTCACATTATGAAGTGAACCTAGGTGGTGCTGCCAGTTGGGATAGCCCTGCTGGACCAAGCTCTCGCTATCAGCCCAAAGTTACTGCTAAATCGAAAGTGTTGACTGAGGAAGAGCTAGCAGCAAGAAGGGCAGAGGGATTGAGACTTCTTAAGACTCTTGGTGGTGAACTTAGTGGCTGGTATAATGTCAAACGTCTTTGGACAGGACAAGACCCTGTAACAGGTGAGGAAGCCAACCGCTGGTTGGCAGGCTTAGGGCTTACTATTGATGTAGCTACTTTAGCAATTCCGGTTGCAAAATTAGGGAAGTTAGCGAAAGCAGGAAAAGTTGTTGATACAGTTGATGATATTAGTGATGCTTCTAAAGCCTTGAAAGCTGTAGATAGGATTGATGATACCAAAGATTCTCTGAAAGTTGCAGAGACTGTGGATGATGTACAGGATACGGTAAAAGGATTAAGAGGAACTAAATCAATAGATGAACTACCTCAGAACGTACAAGATGCTTATAAAGGATATGATGGAGTTGATTGGAAAGGAAATTATAAAGGGCAAAGTGTTGGAACAAATGCTGGTAGAAAATATAGAAATGATGGCGCTATTTTGCCAGAGTTTGACTCATCAGGAAATAAAATTACTTATAAAGAATACGATGTGAATTCAAAAATTGCTGGGTTAGATCGTGATGCAGAGCGACTTGTACGTGGTAGTGATGGGAGTGTATATTATACAGATGATCACTATAAAGCTGGTTCGTTTATAAAAATAAAGTGAGGAAACTATGAATAAAATTTTTTACAATCAAGAATTTCCGATAAATAAATCAGAAGATATATATTATGTAGAATTAGATGGAAATCGAATCCAAACTGAGGAAGAGTTACTTAATAATTTAAAAGTATTATTTGATATGCCAGATGTTTATAATTGGGATGCAGTTTATGATTGGTTAGGAGATTTAAGTTGGTTGAATTATGAATCGTATCTCCTAATAATTACAAATTATTCAAAGTTATTGGGAGATAATCTAACTTCAAAACAGATATTTTTAGATATTCTTAAAGACACTGTTGAGTGGTGGGATGGCGATGTTGAAAAATATGTTGTTGGAGGGAAGAAGAAGTCTTTCAATGTTTATTTAGTTGATTGAAAAGATTTTTCGTGGTGCTGTTGGCGATTGAGCTAGTTTATCGAGGACTTTGAAAACGCTGGATATAATGTATCGTTTTCCGTCCTCTCTTTCCTAGCTCCCCGCCCACCTATGGAGCTTCTCTCCATAGGTGTTTTCTACATCACCACTATGCTTTTACATGTTGTCATATAAAAGCAAGATAAGTGATAAAACTGCTCTCTACTTACTTTATTCGTAAAAGTAAAATAAAAATACAGAAAGATAAATCATTTTTATTATGTAGAACATGTTACGTAATATACTGATTATCACGGTCAAGTAGGGAATTATCGAAACTCACCTACACTTATGACCTAGCAGGAAACAAGCTGACTAGTACAGAAGAAGTAGAGGGCAAGGAAGAAGAGACCCGCTTCACTTACGATGACAATAACCGCCTAACCAAACTAGAAAACAAGGACGGTATAACGACCTATACCTACGACAGGAATGGCAACCGCATCTCATCTAAGAAGAAGGATGACAAGCTAGACTACATCTACGATACCGAAAATCGACTCCTTGCGGTTAAGGACAAGGAGGGGCTTCTGATGGCAGCCCTCTATGACGGGGATGACAATCGGGTCTTTACCGCTAGTCGTAAGGAGGGCAAGCACACTTATCAACTCTTCAAGCGAGAGGAGAAGAAGAAATCTCCTTATACTGCCCCGAATGGGGAGGAGCCTAGTCTCTTCGGGTATGGCTTTAGTCAGAATGTCTTACAGGCACTGTCTACCCTACCACAGACGGTGGGGACCATCTGGCATGAGATTTTTGATGATGTGTCGACTGCCTACCACCAGAAAGTGGCGAAAGACCGTGCGACCAAGGAGGGGCTAGTGGTCAACCCACCAGAGCTTGGAGATCTGCCGGGTGAGGGTCAAGTGACCTATGCGAGTGAGGTCAAAGAGGTTCTCATTCCTTACACCACACGGGAGGATCGCTTTAACTACTACGAAGAGCGGAACTATGTCAACGATGTCAACCGCAAGCATACCGAGGTACTCCAGACCTATGACCGGGACTTGAAAGGCAAGGAAACTTATACTTATGGTAATGGGCGGGTTTCCTACCTCAA
>NZ_JBUEQR010000048.1:0-8347 GCF_054968985.1 Streptococcus sp. 1F3
ATTAGGTTTTAGAGATAGAAGATAAGGGGAGAGGAAGATGAAAATGAGCCATCCTTGCTTCAAAAAAAGTGCTTAATAAACAAAGTGATATAAGAAAACGTTCATGCGTTTGACGTGCCTCATTCCCTACGAATATTGATGACTGAAATCTCTTACACTAGATTTTTCTTCAGGGATAGTGTTAGAGTATTAGCCACACCTGCTGGAGCAATAGCTCCTACTCCTCCAATGCTGTCAAGATTTTTTGGACATTTCCTAGGGAGAGTTGTCCTGGTGCGCTCACCTCATCTAGACTGGCAAAGGTCCAACAAGAACCTGTCAATCCCCCTGCGACACGTGACAATTTCCCTAAAGCCCCCATAGACATGGTCGCATAGGACTGCTCTGCATTGAGCGTTTTAAATCCACGCGTATAATTCATAACATCCAAAACATCTTGCTCGGTCTCTGCCATCACCGCCATCTTGACTACAGCAGGAGATAGGCTAGTTAATTCCGACATGATTTCCATATAATTTTCCGGCGTCTTTTCAAAGTTATGGTAGCTTAAAACGAGATTTGGAAACTCTAGCATTTGATCAAAGACTTCCTTATGCGAATAATATTCAAAATCGATAAACTCAGGCTGGTAGAGATGGGCAATTTCTTTCAGTAGATCAATATATTCTTCATTTGTTAAATCAATGTGTCCCCCTTCACACCTTGTTCTCAAGGTAAAGATTACTTCACGACCAACAAACTTTTCAAAAACAGCCGGCGCAACTGTTAAAATTTCCTCCTTGGGAAGAAAATCAGCTCGCCACTCGATTAAATCAACTCCTGCCAATCTGTCTAAATCAATATTGGCAACATCCTCGAGACTGCGAGGCATAACCGGTACTACTATTTTCATTTTTTTACCTGTATTGTAAAGACCTTGAGGTAATTACTACTTTCATCTTTTTTATTGGAGACAAAATCACTCGGAAGACGATAGGTCTCAAGATAGCGGTGCTTACAAGCACCGAATCCTTTTTCAATTTCTTTTTTGAATGCTTCGAGGGAGACATTTGAGGCATTGGTGGAAGCGATTATAATCCCCTCTGGGCTTAGAATATCGAGCGCTTGGGCAATGAGCCGATGGTAGTCTCTGGCTACTGAGAAGGTCTGCTTTTTATTGCGTGCAAAACTAGGCGGATCAAGAACGATGATGTCGTAGGAAAAACCCTTTCGTTTCGCATATTTAAAATAGTCAAAGACATCCATGACAAGGAAATGGTGATGGTCAATAGCAAGGTCATTTGCCCTAAAATGTGCCTCAGACAAGTCCCGCGATCGTTTCGCCAAGTCGACAGAGGTTGTCTGACTAGCTCCCCCCATAGCTGCAGCTACTGAAAAAGCTGCAGTATAAGAAAACATATTCAAGAGAGTTTTTCCAGCTGCAAGACCATCCACTAGAGCACCTCTGACCTCGTGCTGATCCAAAAAAATCCCTGTCATCAAGCCTGTATGTAAAAAAACTTGATAAGCAACACCATTTTCACGAACCAGAAATGTAGCTGGTGCCTCCTCACCGTAGAGATGGGCAGATTCATAGTCCACCCCTTTAAAACGAATCTTTTCATAGGCTCCTAGAATCTCTGGATAAGTAGCCTGAAAGGCAGCAACAACCATCTCCCTAATGGAATAGATATACTCATTATACCAGGAAAAGACCGCATAATCATTATAACGGTCAATGGTGATGCCACCAAAACCATCACCATCTTGATTGAACAAACGATAGGCAGTCGTCCTATCAGATGATTCAAAGCTACAACGTTTTGCTCTAGCCTTAGCAAATAGTTGTTGGAAAAAGGTCTGATTGATTAGAATTTTTTCTCTAGAAATCAACCAACCAATCCCCTTATTTTGGGTAGAAAGATAGGCTTGCCCTAAAAATCTTTCCTGCTGGTTCACCAGCTGAACCAGTGTATTTTTTAGTCCAAGTTGGGGAAAATCACGCGCTTCAAGCACATAGATCCCCTGCTTGATTTTTCGTTCTACAATGGGACTCACTATCAATTTTATCATACTCCGATTATAACAAATTTTACACTATATCTCAAAAAAACTTCTCTAATCAAGGAATATTTTAAAAATATGGTATAATGGACTAAGATTTTGTGAAGTGTACAATTACTAGAAAGGAAGCTTCTTGTGAACAAAAATCGTTACCTGTTATCAAAAACCTTACGTTCTAGAATTGGCTTTATCCTCATTCTGGTCATGCTCTACTGGATAAAGACACTATGGGCTTACCTCATTGACTTCAATTTAGATACCAAAGGTTTCTACCAGAATTTTATCCTGTTTATTAACCCGCTTCCTGTCGGCCTCCTTTTTATCGGTCTCGCCCTCTACATCAAATCGACCAAGTGGTTTTATCGAACTGCATGCTTCCTCTACTTTTTACTATTTTTATGGCTATTTTCCAATACGCTCTACTTTAGAGAATTTTCTGACTACATCTCCATTTCCACCATGATGGCTAGTTCGAGCGTCGCAGCTGGTTTGTTGCAAACGACTGTCAAGGCACTGAGAATCTGGGATTTGACCTATTTCCTAGATTTTCTTGGAATAGCCTACCTCTATTTCAAGAAAAAAATCCCTATTGATCCACAGCCCTTCAACAAGCGCTCTAGTTTTGCAGTCACAGCCCTTTCTGTTCTCCTTTTTTCCATCAATCTCTTCCTTGCAGAAATTGACCGTCCCGAGCTACTATCACGTGGCTTTTCCAATACTTATATCGTCCGAGCTCTAGGCCTCCCTTCTTTCCTAGGCTACAATGCCTACCAAACCTATAACGTTCATAAAGACCGCTCAGAAGCTTCAGCTGAAGACTTGGTTCCTGTCCAGCAATATGTCGAAGAACATTACGCCAAACCAAACGATGAATACTTTGGTATAGCAAAAGGTCGAAATGTCATCTATCTGCATTTGGAAAGTCTACAGCAGTTTATCATTGACTACAAACTAAATGTTGATGGACAGGACTACGAAGTCACACCGTTTCTAAATTCCCTCTATCACTCCAACTCTACCTTTGCTTTTTCCAACTTCTTTAATCAAGTAAAGGCTGGTAAAACATCTGATGCAG
The DNA here is from genome assembly GCF_054968985.1 of Streptococcus sp. 1F3. NCBI lineage: Bacteria > Bacillati > Bacillota > Bacilli > Lactobacillales > Streptococcaceae > Streptococcus > Streptococcus sp. 1F3. The sequence continues at coordinate 3,119 of NZ_JBUEQR010000048.1, forward strand.
AGACCATGATTGAAACTTCCCTCTTCGGGCTCAATCAAGGATCGTTCATGGTACAGTATGGTGGTAGCAATACGCAGCAAGCGGCACCTCATATCCTCGCTCAAGAAGCAGGTTATACATCCGCCGTTTTTCACGGAAATGCTGCTGGTTTCTGGAATCGGAACAATACCTACAAACAGTGGGGCTACAATTATTTCTTTGATAAGTCCTATTTCACAGAGACTACTGCTGACAACTCCTTTGAATACGGCCTAAATGATAAGGTCATGCTAGCAGATTCAATCCAATACTTGGAACACCTACAACAACCTTTTTATACAAAATTTATTACTGTCTCCAATCACTATCCGTACACCACAAGCCTGACAGGAGATGAGCTGGGATTTCCACTAGCAAATACCAAGGACGAAACAATCAATGGCTACTTTGCTACTGCTAACTACTTGGATGCTTCCATCAAGGCTTTCTTCGATTATTTGAAAGCTACCGGCTTATATGAAACATCCATCATTGTCCTTTATGGAGACCACTACGGAATTTCTAACTCTCGTAACCCAAGCCTTGCCCCTCTCCTTGGTGCCAATCCTGAAACGTGGTCAGACTATGGCAATGCCATGCTCCAACGGGTTCCTTATATGATCGTTATCCCAGGAACAAACAAAGGGCACATCATTGATACCTTCGGTGGAGAAATTGATGCCCTACCTACCCTAGAGCATCTTCTAGGCCTTGACTCTAAAAAATACCTCCAAGTCGGGCAAGACCTCTTATCAAAAGAGAATCAGCAGATTGTCGCACTCCGTACCCCTGGCAATTTTATTACTCCAGAATATACTAGCTTTGCTGGCAAACTCTACAATACTACAACAGGAGAAGAAATTACCAATCCCGATGAGGATACCCTCAAAAAAGTGGAAGACATTCGCACACGTGTCAAACATCAACTAGCTGCTAGTGATGCCATTCAGACAGGCGATCTTCTGCGCTTCCTAGACAATGGTCTACCGACTGTAAATACCAAAGACTTCTCCTATATCCATTCTCTTGAGGCACAACTAGCCATTGAAGAGGAATTGGGAGACAAATCAACAAGCCTTTATAGTCAAAATAATCGTACCTCTACGGTTGACCTCTTTCAAGCACCGAGCTATCGCACCCTGCACGAAGCAATACAGAACTCAAGTACAGGAGAAAATACAACAACGACTAGCTCAACATCAAGTGAAAAAAACGAGTAAAGGATTATCCTTCTCCATATAGTAGAGTCATTCAATAGAGATTCAGGCTATTCTATCCTATTTTATACTTGTCAGGAAGCCTAGCTAATCCTAAAATAAAAGAGTAGGTAATTGTGACTTTGTAGTGACGATTGACCCTACTCCTTTTTCTTTCCATTAGTAGCTAATACTCTTTAAAAATCAAAAGGATACTTCCTCAACTTGCCTTGGTAAACGCTGGTTCTACCGTCGGCTTCGATTATAAGGAAATTAGCGGTGCTACTCTCATTTCCAACCTTTCACAATTCTTAATTGTGAAAGCTAGTCTACTTTTGATTTTTATTGCGTATAACTCTTGTCACATTATCCATTGTCATTTGCCTGGCGCTTGACTTCATCCCCTTGAACCAACTTTTGTAAATAGAATATGGAAAATCATTCTACTTAAAGAAGCCCGCAAGGTCCGCAACATTTTCACCTGCTCTAGATTAGCAAAGTATTCGTTATCCACTACAAGGGACAAAAGACCACAAAAAAAGGTAGAAGCTTCTACCTTTTCATTATTATTTTCCAAGTTTAGCTTTTGCTGCATCTGCAAGCGCTGTGAAAGCAGCTGCATCATGAACAGCAAGATCAGCCAACATCTTACGGTTTACTTCGATTTCAGCCAATTTCAAACCATGCATCAATTGTGAGTATGAAAGACCATTCATACGAGCAGCCGCATTGATACGAGTAATCCATAATTTACGGAAATCACGTTTCTTCTGACGGCGGTCACGATATGCATAGTAGTAAGAATTCATTACTTGTTCTTTTGCAGTACGGAACAAGATATGTTTTGCACCATAGTAACCTTTAGCTAATTTTAAAATACGTTTACGGCGTTTGCGTGATACAACGCCACCCTTAACACGTGCCATTTCATTTTCCTCCGAATAATTCTCTAATTTCTAATCGTTTGACTTATTTAAGTCCTGTAAGCATTGCTTTGATACGTTTGAAGTCACCTGAATGTACCATTGCTGCTTTACGAAGGTGACGACGTTGTTTTTTAGTCTTACCGTGGAAACGGTGTGAAGTATAAGCGCGGAAACGTTTCAATCCACCAGAACCTGTACGTTTGAAACGTTTAGCTGATGCGCGATGAGTTTTTTGTTTTGGCATTTTAATTCTCCTTTTGCATAATAAGCTTATTTTTTCTCTGAAGCTGGTGCAAGTTGCATGAACATTTGACGTCCATCCATCTTAGCTCTCTGCTCAATAATCGCAATGTCTTGCGTTGCTTCAGCAAATTCTGCCAAGACTTTGGCTCCAACTTCCTTATGGGTAATCATCCGTCCTTTAAAACGAATAGAAACCTTTACTTTATTTCCCTTTTCAAGGAATTTACGGGCATTGCGAAGTTTTGTATCGAAGTCTCCCTTATCAATAGTTGGGCTTAGACGCACTTCTTTGACCGTCACAACGCTTTGTTTCTTACGTTGCTCTTTTTGTTTTTTCTGGTACTCAAATTTGAACTTGCCGTAGTCCATAATTTTTGCAACAGGCGGTTTAGCTTGCGGTTGAATCAACACTAAATCAACGTTAGCACTATCAGCTATCGCTTGGGCTTCGTTGAGCGGTTTAATTCCTAACTGTTCACCCTCAAGACCGATAAGACGAACTTCACGCACACGGATTTCATCATTGATGAACAAATCTTGCTTTGCTATGGCTTTCACCTCATTTTATTTTTTTCGAGAAAAACAAAGTGGACTTGCTAACACAAGTCCACCACTACATCATTATCTTTCCGAAGAAAATTTAACACGTAGAGCCAGACAACGTTAGTCGCAAGGCGAGAAGCTCTCACTTCTGCTTTTCTCAATGTTACTAGTATAACAACACTTTCTCTACTTGTCAAGAATTTCTTTTACTTTTTCGGAAATAAATTCAACAACACCTTCAATTGACACACCCGTCGTATCAAAAGTAATCGCGTCCTCTGCCGCTTTCAGAGGAGAAACAGCTCGTGTACTATCTTTATGATCACGTAAGGCAATCTCTTCTTTCAAGCGCTCCAAATCAGCCGAAATTCCTTTTTCCTTATTTTCCTTAAAGCGTCGCAGAGCCCTTTCTTCAACTGATGCAATCAGAAAAATCTTCAACTCCGCATCAGGAAGCACCACAGTTCCAATATCACGCCCATCCATGACAATGCCCCCTTGCGTTGCAATCTTACGCTGTAAGTCAACTAATTTCTCACGAATCGGAGCAAGAGCGGACACCCAGGAAACATGATTCGTCACCTGATTCTCACGAATAGCATGGGTGATGTCAACATCACCAACAAAGACTAACTGTTCCCCCTTTTCATTGCGACCAAAACTAATCGGAAATTGATCCAAGAGGGCAATAATAGCCGCACTATCTTCTGGATCCACTTGATACTGCAAGGCTAAATAGGTTGCTGCCCGATACATAGCTCCTGTATCCAGATAGGTATAGTCAAATAGCTTCGCAACAATCCTTGCAACGGTACTTTTACCACTTGATGCTGGACCATCAATGGCGATTTGAATTGATTTCATACTTCCCCTTACTTAATTTTAACGAGGTCACCTGGATTTGCCCACCAAGTGCCACCAGGTCCTGTCATTTTATCTGGATTCAAACGCTCCAACTCTTCCGGAGAAATGCCCGCACGAGCTGCAATCATATCACGCCCCTCACCAGCCTGAACAGCGATGGTTTCGCCACTTACTGCTACTGAGGATTGGCTTGTCTCCTCTAGGCTACTGCTACTGGACTCACTTGTAAGCGTTGAAGATTCTGACGAGCTACTTGTGCTGACTGTAGAGTTATCTGCCTTGGTACTACTTACTGAAGTCTTTGTACTGCTAGTATTATAAAACTCTTGATTGGCATCTGTCTTACTACCTCCATGTGATAGGTAAACCATCACAACAGTAGTGATAATGACAATAAATAAGAACAATACTGCTAAGATACTCAACACCCGCATACCTGAACTACTTTTCGTTGAGCGGCTTCTTCTACTCTCTGTTGAGTGATAGATTTCCTCATTCCATGGTTCTTGTGACATGACTAATCTTTCTCCTTGTCTTTTTTATAAAATCTCATTACAATAATAATATGAACATTACACTTTATCCAGAAAAATGCATCGCCTGTGGCCTATGCCAGACCCTTTCAAACGTTTTTGATTACGATGACGATGGCATCGTCTTGTTCGCTGATGCTCCTCATCAAACGAGTAAGGAACTAGCTGATCGACAAGACATGCTTCTAGCTGCCAAATCTTGTCCTACAAAAGCTATTTCTGTCGACTAGTTAGTCTTTATTCGCATAATATTCTTCAAAATAATCCTGAGTGACCAGATGATCTGTCAAGACAATTTCCCCTTGAAAATGAGTATTGAGAGCTAAAGCATTGACAAAATACTTTTTAGGCCATTTACGAATATAGTACACTTTCCCTTCAGGCATATCTGCTGAAAAAATTTTCACGAATAGGTAGGTCACCTCTATTTTGGAAATCGTACCTATCCCTATCTTTTTCGAGGAAAAGGGATTCGCTGAAGAAATCCTTAGATACTCTTCTTCAATCACAAAATAACGATGCCAGCCTATCCCAAACATAATAATCACTAGTACAAATAGCTGAATAATCGTATCAGATATTCGCAATCGTTCCAATATGAGAGATAGGGCAAGAAAGGCAGGAGTAATTGTTAAGGACCAATAAATAATCGACCATGACAACTCTGGCTGCCAGTGATATCGAACCCGACCAAATATCTTAATCATTTCGCCCTCCTCCTACTATTTTAGCACAAAACTCATCGTTTGCCTATAAAAACACACAACTAGTTTCAAGAATGTAAAAAAACGGGCTCTTTGTCAACTGTAGTGGGTTGATGAAAAGCTAACACCTAGAGAGGACGAACTTGGTTCTCTCTTTCTTTACGTTTAAAGCAATCAAAATGCGTTTTTTAAAGTTTTCAAA
>NZ_JBUEQR010000049.1:0-2629 GCF_054968985.1 Streptococcus sp. 1F3
ATTAGGTTTTAGAGATAGAAGATAAGGGGAGAGGAAGATGAAAATGAGCCATCCTTGCTTCAAAAAAAGTGCTTAATAAACAAAGTGATATAAGAAAACGTTCATGCGTTTGACGTGTCCATAAAGAAAGCCTCCTTGTTCTAAGTGAGAGAGTGTGTTATACTGGGGGAAACACTCATCAGAAATCACATTCTAATACTCTTTAAAAATCAAAAGGATCCTTCGTCAACTTGCCTTGGTGAATGCTCGTTCTACCTTCGGCTTCGATTATAAGGAAATGAGCTAGTCTACTTTTGATTTTTATTGAGTATTAGATGATGAAAGATGGAAAGGAGAATACGATGTTTACTTATATGGCACAACCAAGTCTTGATATAAAAGCAGTACTGGCTCTCTATGAAGCAGTAGAATGGACCAATTATACTAGACAACCGGAGATGTTAGAGCAGGCATTGGACAATAGTTTATGGCTTATTGCTGCATTTGATGATGAAAAACTCGTAGGTCTGCTACGGGCTGTTGGTGATGGGTATTCGATTGTTTTTGTACAGGATCTGTTGGTTCTTCCGTCTTATCAGCGACTGGGGATCGGTCGCCAGTTAATGAAGAGGCTCCTAGCTAAGTATCCGAATGTCTACCAACTACACCTTTTGACAGGGCGGGAAGAAAAGACAATGGCTTTCTATGAATCTCTGGGATTTAAGGCAGCTGATGAATTGGACTGTCTAGCCTATACCTATGCTCCTTAAATATTCAAAAAGGTAGGATACCTTGGCAACTGAGAATCTGCGCTCTCGTTTCTTTTACAGATATGAAAAGCACATTATTCAGTAAAGACTTGCTTAAGCATTTGGGATATTCTGCCGGTTTGACCGCTTTTGTATCTAGAGCTTGATTCCTATAGAATAGGGATAGCCCATTAAAAATGCCTCACTCCTTATGATATACTCCCCATATAGTAGACAGTGAAAAAACAAAAATTCACTAGACACTATGATATACTCCCCATATAGTGGACAGTGAAAAAACAAAAATTCACTAGAAGCTAAAGGGGAGTTTTCACATGTCCAAAAGAAGTCCAAAGTCAGTTGAAGAAAAACTGGAGGTGGTTCAACTTTATCTGAATAATGGGAAGTCCGTAGGTTGTCTATCTAGAAAGTATGAAGTTGATTACTCAACGGTTAGAGAATGGATCCGCAAGTATAAACAAGACGGCATTGATGGTCTCATAGAAAGTCGAACCTGGAAGAAATACAGTCAAGAACTCAAGGAACAAGCTGTTCTAGACTATCTCAATGGACTAGGTAGTTTAGATGCCATTATTGAAAAGTACCATATTTCTTCAAATTATGTTCTCAGATCCTGGATAAGACGGTATACTAGTGGTAAAGAATTAACATCCACAAGTAAAGGACAAAGCCGTATGAAACAAGGACGCAAGACCACATTTGAAGAACGACTTGAGATTGTTACCTTCACAATCGCCCATGAAAAAGACTACCAAGCAGCTATTGAGAAGTTTGACATCTCCTATCAACAGGTGTATTCATGGGTACGTAAGTTTGAAAATGAGGGAGCTCAAGGGCTGGTAGATCGTAGAGGAAAGGGACTAGAAAGCAAGCGAAACCTCACTGAAGCTGAAGAACTTCAACTCAAAATCAAACAACTGCAAGAACGGAATCGTTATTTAGAAATGGAGAACGGTCTGCTAAAAAAGGTAGAAGAAATCAAACGGCGAAACCGTCGCTAAGAGCGGGAAAGCACCTAGAGAAGTTCCAAGCAATTAGCGATTACCATGATGAACACCCAGATAGTTCTATCTCTAACTTATGTCAGATTCTTAAGGTCTCACGTTCAGGCTATTATAAGTGGCTTAACCACAAAGAGACACAATCTGAACGGGAAAATAAAAAGATTATGGAGGCGATTAAAGAGCTCCACAAGTTCCATAATGGAATCCTCGGTTACCGTCGCATGACGACCTTCCTTAACCGCCGATTCGCCACCAAATACAATAAGAAACGGATTCGAAGACTCATGAAAATACTGGGTATTCGTTCTGTTATTCGACGTGTTCGCCACTCTTGTACGAAAGCTGGCGACAGATTCTACGCTGAAAATCTTCTCAATCGAGATTTTACCGCGACAGCACCGAATCAGAAGTGGTGCACAGATGTCACCTACTTACAATACGGTCTCGGTGCCAAGGCTTATTTGAGCGCTATCAAGGACCTCTACGACGGCTCTATTATCGCCTATGAGATTGGGCACACGAATGATAATCCCTTAGTCATGAGGACCATTAAGAAAGCTCTGGCAGCTAATTCAGGAGCGACACCGCTCATTCATAGCGATCGGGGCAGTCAGTACACTTCAAAGGAATATCGCTATTTTACAACACAGGCTGGCATCACTCTATCCATGTCACGAGTTGGGAAATGTATCGACAATGCACCAATTGAAAGTTTCTTTGGGCATTTCAAGACAGAGTCTTATCATTTCAAGAAATACAAGACCTATGAGGAGCTAGTCGCAGATGTGGAAAGCTATATCCAGTTTTATAGTTGTTTCGCTTTAACAAACGTGATAAAATAGACATATGACCTATAGTATTGATTTTAGAAAACGT
>NZ_JBUEQR010000050.1:0-14133 GCF_054968985.1 Streptococcus sp. 1F3
ATTAGGTTTTAGAGATAGAAGATAAGGGGAGAGGAAGATGAAAATGAGCCATCCTTGCTTCAAAAAAAGTGCTTAATAAACAAAGTGATATAAGAAAACGTTCATGCGTTTGACGTGTTATATAGGGTCGAATCATTGATAGTACAGAGTAAATATGGTATAATGAGCCAATAGAGTAAAGAAAGAAGGTGTAAGTATGGGATTCACAGGAGAAACTGTTCGGTTTCGGTTGGATGATGTCAACAAACAAGAAATCAGCGAAACCTTGAAAAATGTGTACCGTTCTCTTGATGAGAAAGGCTACAATCCAATTAACCAGATTGTGGGATATGTATTGAGTGGAGATCCAGCTTATATCCCTCGTTATAATGATGCGCGTAACCAAGTTCGTAAATATGAACGTGATGAAATCGTAGAGGAATTGGTACGTTTTTACTTGAAGGGAAATGGAATTGACCTTTGATGAGAATAATGGGATTGGATGTAGGTTCTAAAACAGTTGGAGTTGCAATTTCGGATCCTCTTGGTTTTACAGCGCAGGGGTTGGAAATTATTCCGATTGATGAGGAAAAGGGTGAGTTTGGCTTTGAGCGTTTAACAGAGTTAGTTCAGCAATATAAGGTCGATACATTCGTCGTAGGCCTACCTAAAAATATGAATAATACTAGCGGTCCACGTGTTGAGGCAAGTCAAGCCTATGGTGATCGATTGGTAGAGTTATATGGCTTGCCGGTCAAGTATCAAGATGAACGCTTGACCACGGTAGCTGCTGAGCGCATGTTGATTGAGCAAGCAGATGTCAGCCGCAGTAAGCGCAAGAAAGTCATTGATAAGTTAGCTGCTCAGCTTATTTTGCAAAATTATTTAGATAGAACATTTTAAGGAGTAACACATGGCACATAACCACGAACATGATCATAACCACGAGGAGCGTGAATTTATCACTTTAGTAGATGATAATGGAAATGAAACCTTATTTGAAATTCTGTTGACCATTGATGGGCAAGAGGAGTTTGGTAAAAATTACGTTCTCCTCATTCCTGCTAGTGCAGAAGAAGATGAAAATGGGGAAGTTGAAATCCAAGCCTACTCATACATTGAGAATGAAAATGGAACAGAGGGAGACCTCCAACCAATCCCAGAAGACGCAACAGCTGAGTGGGATATGATTGAAGAAGTCTTTAATAGCTTTATGGAGGAGTAAAAACGTCCAGTGGACGTTTTTAGCCTCACTCCATAAAACTAGAAAGAGTGATTAGTCCAGTGGACGTTTTTAGCCTTTCTCCATAAAACTAGAAAGAGCGATTAGCCCAGTGGATGTTTTTAGCCTTTCTCCATAAAACTAGAAAGAGCGATTAGCCCAGTGGATGTTTTTAGCCTTTCTCCATAAAACTAGAAAGAGCGATTAGCCCAGTGGATGTTTTTAGCCTTTCTCCATAAAACTAGAAAGAGTGATTAGCCCAGTGGATGTTTTTAGCCTCGCTCCATAAAGCTAGAAAGAGTGATTAGTCCAGTGGATGTTTTTGGCCTTTCTCCATAAAACTAGAAAGAGTGATTAGTCCAGTGGACGTTTTTAGCCTCATATCTAGAACGGAGATGGAGATTATTTAGGACTAATAATAGAGGATACGAGAGTGGTGTACCAGCTCTCGTATTTTTATGTTCTAAGCCCTTTTGTTTATAGTCAGAAGAAGTTGAACTCCTTATACTCTTTAAAAATTAAAAGGATACTTGGTCAACTTGCCTTGATGAACGCTCGTTCTACCTTCGGCTTCGATTATAAGGAAATGAGCAGTGCTCATCTCATTTCCAACCGTTCACAATTCTTAATTGTGAGAGCTAGTCTACTTTTGATTTTTATTGAGTATTAGAATAGGGAGGTCTGTTGTTAGGAATATTTTTTGAGTAAAATAAAAGCACTCTTTAGGCGTCTAGACTTAGAAATAAGGCCTAGGGCTACTGTACATTCTTTCCTCCTTAAGAAACAATATTAAAGAAAATTTTAATACTGAGGAGTGAAATAAGATTGTCATGCTTTATTATTTGTGTTATAATATATAGACATTTTTAGGAGAGTGAAAGATGAAAAAGGAAGGATTTGGAGAGAAAGTTCGTCGATTAAGAGAGGAACGTGGCTGGACTAGAGAGCAGTTTTGTGATGGAGAGTTGGATTTAACCGTTCGACAGCTGACACGGATCGAGTTAGGTGTTTCAAAGCCAACTCTGACAAAGATATTTTTTATTGCGCAGCGTTTGGGGCTATCTTTGTTTGAGCTGATGCCTGACTATATTGATTTACCTGATCAATATCTAAAACTCAAGTATGATATTTTGCGTACTCCAACCTATGATCAGCTTGATTTGATTGAAAAACGCGATAAGAAGCTACTCGAAATTTATGATTACTTTTACGATATGTTGCCAGACATTGAAAGACTTGCGATAGATACCGTTCAATCAATTATTGATGTGTTAGAAACCCAGTCAAAGGTCTTTGGAAAAGACATTATCGAAATGTATATTCCTAAAATAGAATGGAAGCAAAAATATGATGTCAATGATCTGTTGATTATTCATCTCTTTATTGAACACGCTTATCTATCAACAATGTCAAAGGCTTCTGCTAGTAGGAAAACATTTTTAAGATTCGTAGCAGAGTTGCCGAAACAAGTAGCAATGATGGAGCCGGAAGATCTTTTTATCCTTCGAAATGTCATCTTTGCGGCCATTCGTGTATTGGGAGCTAAGGGAATTTGTGAACCTATTCCAAGCTTATTTCAAGGGATTGAGCATATCATGCAGATTACACAAGATTTTCAAAAATATTCGATTTTTAGTATGCTACGGTGGAAATATGAACTGTTGGCACACCGAGATGTTCAGAGAGCCTATATCTATTGCAAAGAAGCGATGATCTTTGCGAACTTGATGGGAAATCGGCATTTGGTAGAGCGATTGCACAGCCAGTGGCGGCTTGACACGATGGATTTCACGACATTTTTGTCCTGTTGATTTTCTTAATGGTCTATTATACTAGGACTATCAAGAAAAAAGGAGGTAAGAATGATGAAGCCAAAGAGCTATGTTGCTACAATTGACTGGTCGGATTGGTGGGTGAAATAACCAATGTCATTCAGATAAGCGGTCCTATTTGATATAGGGTCGCTTTTTTACAACATTCGTCACAAATCACATTCTGATCTCGGTGTTTCACCTTACCAAACTTCAGTTTCATCGCTTAGTCAGATTCTGATTTTTATAGTCTTTTAGTTTAAATTATAGTTGTTTCGTTTACTTTTAGTACTAGGCAAGGAGCTGCAGGCTGCTTCAACAGTCTAATGACTGTTGAAGGTTGGAAATCATACTGACGATAGTCAGTAACAATCGTAGAGTACGGCAAAGCGAGTTCCAATCATCTTCTAGATGATTGGAAGTTGGAAATAGAGAAACGGAGTTTCCACAATCGTCGAAGTAATAAAAGTTAAACTAAATGAGTATAATACTTTGTAATATTTCACTTTAATAGTGTGGAGGCAAGCACTCTCCTTTCGAACTTTTATCCCTCATTTTTGAGCCAAAAGCCTCAAAAATTCTATCCTAGACACTAACAAAGTTCTTGTTCAGGATACTACTATGAGGGGCAATATCTTTTAAAGGATCACTTCGTTGCTATTTATTTGTTGGTATCAACTTATTCGCGCACTCTATCTTAAAGGTAAAAGGATGTATAAAATAGCAACGCATTTATAATGTTGGTGAGATAGTTTAGTATTTTTTTGATTTTTTCCCCTAAAGTTGTTAGTATAGAAAAAGCAGGGAGGTAGAAATGACAAGGTTAGATAGATGGTTACAGACAAAGCAAGGGCAGCTCTACCGTTACAAGATGGAGAAAGTGCAATATAGCTTAGATTTGTTAGGGCATCCAGAGAAAGATTTGCCTGTTATCCATGTAGCTGGTACGAATGGAAAAGGATCTACTATCGCTTTTTTAAAAAATTTACTAGAATCACAAGGGTTTCGTGTTGGGATTTTTGTATCTCCGCACATGGTAACGGTTCACGATCGTATTTGTATCAATGGGACACCTATTCCAGAAGTTATTTTTCAGGAATTGCTAGAGGTAATTTTTGTATTGGAGCAGGAAGTAGTCCAGGTTTATGAGCCCTTTCGATATTTTGAAGTGCTGACTTTGGTCATGTTGCTCTATTTTAAAGGGCAGTCTTTAGATTTTGCCCTAATTGAGGTTGGGATAGGTGGTTTATTGGATACTACCAATATCGTAGCTCCCTTAGTAACGATTATTACTTCTATCGGTTTGGATCATCAAGAGTTACTTGGTTCTCGCATAGAAGATATTACAGAGCAAAAAGCAGGTATCATAAAGTCGGGAGTTCCTGTGTTAATTGGTCCTGTCGATTCTACAGCCCTTGAGATTTGTCGCAAAAAGGCAGCTATCCTGCAAGCACCAATTTATTGCCAAGGCATGGATTTTTCCTTAAAAAATGGCTTGTTTACCAATAAGACTTGTAAGTTTGAAGGGCTTATGCTAGGATTGGTTGGCCAACATCAAGAAGAAAACGCCGCTCTTGCTTTGCAGGCTTTTAGCCTACTCATGGAAGAGCGCAATGTATCAATCAAGAAAACAATTGTAGAACAAGCCTTGCAAACAACAACCTGGGCAGGTCGCTTAGAAAAAGTTGGGCGGCAGGGTCGGATTTATTTAGATGGAGCCCACAATCTTCCTGCTATTGAACGCTTGGTGGAATTTCTCCACTCCCTTTCAGATAAGAGGGTAACGATTCTCTTTTCAGCCTTAAAACGAAAAGATTTCAGAGAAATGTTGGACTATATCCAAAAAAGGATACCCCAGGCTAAATTGGTATTAACGAGTTTTGCCTATGATGGGGGGATAGACGAGCTGGATTGTCCAGACGAACTACCTTACGTTGCAGATTATGTACAATTCATTCAAGAGTGGGAAATGAATGCCAAAGATAATGCGCTATTATTGATTACAGGTTCACTCTACTTTATTTCAGAAATTCGGAAATATGTTTGCAAAGATAGCTAAAACGGTTGTAGTTTTATAAATAGACAGATATGGTAGACGAAGAAAGAAGTATTTAGGGATTCAGAGGTGGTGTTACGAACGATTTTGAGACTTATACTCTTTAAAAATCAAAAGGATACTTGGTCAACTTGCCTTGGTGAAGGCTTGTTCTACCTTCGGCTTCGATTATAAGGAAATGAGCGGTACTACTCTCATTTCCAACCTTTCACCATTCTTAATTGTGAAAGCTAGTCTACTTTTGATTTTTATTGAGTATTAGAATGCCGTGTTTGGAGTTATTGTATTGCCGAAATAAGAAATGACAGGCGGTCTACTTTTTGTTATAATAAAATGAATTGTATAAGGAGAAACCAATGACAGAGACAGAAGTGACATACAGTCGTTCAGAGAATTATTCAAGACGCGGTCGCCGTGTATACCAAGATAGACAGCCATTATCCCTTAATGAAGATTTTCAGAAAGATATACCTAAAACCAAGATAATTCCATCTTTATTATGGAGTATTATCTTGAGTTTTCTTAGCGTTGCGAATCCATTTTTGACTCCGTTTGCTATGAATATGCAGTCTCAAGATTTATATGCAGGTTTTGCTATGCATGCAGGTCAAAGCCCCTATGGTCAATTTTTTGGTACGAGTGGGGTATTGTACTATTTATCCGTATATGTAGGTTCTGCATTTGGAACGACAGTAGGTCTTGCTTTTTTACAGTGGCTGGTTTTGTTTGTTGCCGGTATTTATTTTTATAAGATTTGTGGCTATATCAGCCAATCAAGTCGTCTGGCTGTAAGATTACAACATTGGTTTTACTTGTTTATTCTGGCTTTGACTATTGGGGGAATTCAGGCAAGTTTGTTTGCACTACCGTTTGTGTTGGCTGGTCTGTGGTTTCTATTGCGTTATATGGAAGAAGCCATTCGTGATGAAGGCTTCATTTTATATGGAATCTATGGTGCAATTGCTTTTATGATCTATCCCAAGAGTGTCTTGCTCTGGGTGGTATCTGTCCTTGTCTTGACGGTTTACAATATAGTGCAACATCGGAAGGCAAGGGGGGTGTACCAAGCCTTAGCGACGGTCTTTGGTTTTCTTCTTGTCGTTTATTCAGTGGGCTACTATACTTTTGTAGAGCAAATTTTAGGAGCAGCTATTCAACAGACGTTTTTCTATGAGTTTAGCTTGAGATTTTCATATGATCATCTTGGTTGGACACTTATTCAAATCTTCCTATTCTTGCTTCTATCGGGATTTTTAAAGAGTCTATTTCACTTACTGTTCTCAATAGGACGGGGAAGATTTATTTATTTCAAGAGTATGATTGTCTTAGCATTTGTATTACACCTCCTCTTTTTAATAGCAGGTGGGCGATTTGAGCTAAGCTATTTGGTTTTACTCCTGCCCTATGGTTTTGTCATGGCTTTGTTGGCTAAGTCTTCGATTATTTCGAATGAAGAGTTGTTGGCTAAAAAGATGCATCAGTATTCTTATCTTCAATCCCATCTCTATCTACCCTTGCTTGGGCTTTTGTTCCTTTTGGTGGTAAAACCAGCGATTACTTATTTTATTGAGGGAGATGTGATGATGGATCGTCAAGAAGTTGCCCTTTACATTAAGGAACATTCACAAAGTTCAGATACCATTTATACTTGGGATAACAGCGCTCAAATTTATCTTCAAAGCGAACGGTTATCAGCAGGAGAAATTCTGACAGCTAGTCCTTATTTGGATACCAAGAACAATCAAGATAGTTTAGTCTTTGATTTAAATAAGAATAAGGCCCGCTATATTGTGGTCAATCCCCAGCTTCCCCTTCTTGATAGTATCAAAGCAAACTTAGAAAAAAATTATGAAGAAGTAGAGCTAGAGACGAATCGTCTCACTTTGTATGAGAAGAAGGAATGAAAATGATTGTGTAAGCAATCATTTTTTTACGATCATTTAAATCTATATATTGTGTTTTTTTATAAAAAAACAAGAAAAATGATACTAGATGTTGAATTTATCTTTGTGAAGTGATACACTAGAGAAAGATAAATGCGCAATGGAAATCAAATAGTTTAGGGAAACGAGGATAAGGGGAATTAAAATAGTTAATAACTATTTTGAGTGAGAGAGGAAAAATAGTTTTTCTCAATCGCTTACCAAGTCAACTTGTTCCAGTATCGTTTCGATTTTCAAAGAGTATATGAAAGGGGAGCATGTAAAATGTTCGAGCAAACCAAACAGAAGGTACTACCTGATATTCTTGTTCTAAAGCGGGATGGGCGTGCAGTCGCATTTGATGCGGATAAAATTTTAGTGGCGCTTGGTCGAGCGAATGATGAACTAGACCATCCTTGTTCAAAGGCGAGGCTTCATCAGGTTGTAGAGGCTGTGTTAGTTGAGATTAGCCGTCGCTTTCATCAGGATATCCAAATTTATGAAATTCAGACGATTGTTGAGCAGGAGTTGTTGAAAGCTCACTTGTATGAATTAGCAGAGGTCTATATTCAATATCGAACCAAGCGGGATTTTGAGCGTCATCAAGCAATGGATATCAACTTTACTATTGAAAGGCTCTTGACCAAAGATCAGACGGTGGTCAATGAAAATGCGAATAAGGATAGTGATGTCTTCAATACCCAGCGAGATTTGACGGCTGGTATTGTTGGGAAATCCATTGGTCTTCAGCTGTTGCCAGCTCATGTGGCTAATGCCCATCAAAAGGGCGAGATTCATTTTCACGACTTGGATTATAGTCCTTACACGCCGATGACTAATTGTTGCTTAATCGATTTTAAGGGTATGCTGGCAAATGGTTTTAAGATCGGAAATGCTGAGGTGGAAAGTCCCAAGTCTATTCAGACGGCTACTGCGCAGATTTCACAAATTATTGCTAATGTTGCTTCAAGTCAGTACGGTGGTTGTACGGCAGACCGGGTAGACGAGTTGTTGGCCCCCTATGCGGAGTTGAATTATCAGAAGCATTTGAAAGATGCAAGTCAGTGGGTTTTACCTGAAAAGCAGGCGGACTATGCGCGTGAAAAGACAAAAAAAGACATCTATGATGCCATGCAGTCCTTGGAATATGAGATCAATACCTTGTTTACTTCAAATGGTCAGACTCCCTTTACTTCTTTAGGATTTGGCTTAGGAACTTCGTGGTTTGAGCGTGAAATTCAACAGGCAATTTTACGGATTCGGATTAAGGGGCTGGGTAGCGAGGAGCGGACAGCGATTTTTCCTAAATTGATTTTTACATTGAAACGTGGATTAAATTTAGAAGAAGGTAGTCCCAACTATGACATCAAGCAGTTGGCATTGGAATGTGCAACCAAGCGGATGTATCCGGATGTTTTGTCTTATGATAAGATTACAGAGCTAACAGGTTCATTTAAAGCTCCGATGGGGTGTCGCTCTTTCTTACAGGGCTGGTTAGATGAAAATGGTGAAGAGGTCAATTCTGGTCGGATGAACCTCGGGGTTGTGACCCTCAATCTTCCTAGGATTGCTATGGAATCTGGAGGTGATATCCTCAAATTTTGGGATATTTTTGAGGAACGTATGGGAATTGTTAAGGATGCTCTAGTATATCGTTTACACCGTGTCATGGAGGCGCATCCAGCTAATGCTCCTATTCTCTATCAATACGGAGCATTTGGAAATCGCTTGGGTAGAGATGATGAAGTGGGGCAGCTCTTTATCAATCGCCGAGCGACAATCTCTTTAGGTTACATTGGTCTATATGAAGTTGCCACTGTCTTTTATGGCGGTGACTGGGAGACCAACCCGGTTGCTAAAGAATTTACCTTGGATATTATTCGCATCATGAAAGAGCAGGTAAGTACTTGGTCAGACGAGTATGATGTGCATTTTTCGATTTACTCGACCCCGTCTGAGAGTTTGACGGACCGATTTTGTCGTTTGGATCGGGAAAAATTCGGTCTGGTTAAGGACATCACAGACAAGGAGTATTACACGAATTCTTTCCATTATGATGTGCGTAAAAATCCAACACCTTTTGAAAAGATAGAATTTGAAAAAGATTATCCAGAGGCAGGTGCGACAGGAGGCTTTATCCATTATTGTGAGTATCCTGTCTTGCAACAAAATCCTAAAGCGCTGGAGGCTGTTTGGGATTTTGCCTATGACCGTGTGGGCTATTTGGGAACGAATACCCCAATTGATCGCTGTTATCAATGCCATTTTGAGGGTGATTTTACACCGACTGAACGGGGATTCAAATGTCCAAATTGTGGTAATACTGACCCTAAAATGGTGGATGTGGTTAAGCGGACCTGTGGCTACCTAGGCAATCCGCAGGCGAGACCGATGGTCAACGGTCGTCACAAGGAGATTGCTGCGCGTGTCAAACACATGAATGGATCCACGATATATGTAAAAGGAGATACGGATGGGGAAATATCAACTAGATGATAAGGGCAGAGCTCTTGTCGAGCGTTACCACGAAAGACATTCCAAAGGTGGTAGGAATAAAAAAGATAAGATTGCGCAGTTACGG
Organism: Streptococcus sp. 1F3; assembly: GCF_054968985.1. Classification (NCBI taxonomy): domain Bacteria; kingdom Bacillati; phylum Bacillota; class Bacilli; order Lactobacillales; family Streptococcaceae; genus Streptococcus; species Streptococcus sp. 1F3. The sequence goes on from NZ_JBUEQR010000050.1 coordinate 9,572, forward strand.
GAACAATTTTTGAAAAAAACAGGGAAAATAAAGTAAGGATGGGTAGATAGGATCTTGTAGTCTTTCTTCTCTGGTATTTAGGTTCAAGTATCAATTGCTACTGCCTGGATGGTGTTATAGCTCAAATTGTTTGTGGGATAAAATGTTTTATGAGATCAGTACTTTTATTCTCACGATGTTAAGGAGAAAACAATGGAATTAAGAAGACCCACTCTAGCAGATAAAGTGGCTGTTTTAGAGATGATGGAGGAGTTTCGCAGCTGGAATAGCCCTACAGATGGTTTTGGGGGTGGAGAGACGATGGACTATGAAGACTGGTTAGAAAGAAATGTTATGGCAGAGATGGGCTTGGGACTTCCAGAGACTTTTGTGCCGTCGATTCAATATGTCTCTTTTGATGCTAGCAAGCAAGCCCTTGGTTTTTTGAATCTTCGCTTGCGTCTCAATGAGCCTCTACTTCAGCAAGGAGGTCATATCGGCTACTGCATTCGTCCGAGCGAACGCTGTAAGGGTTATGCCAAAGAGCAGTTATATCTTGGTTTGGTAGAAGCAAAATCGAAAAATATTTCCCGTGTACTAGTGACCTGCTCTCTGGATAATGAAGCTAGTCGTCGTACCATTCTTTCACAAGGAGGGCAGCTAGAAAATCAAATTGGGGAGACTGAGCGCTATTGGATTGATGTGGAGGAGTTATGAATAACCCAAAGCCACAAGAGTGGAAAAGTGAAGAATTGAGTCAAGGACGAATTATTGATTATAAGGCATTTAACTTTGTAGATGGAGAGGGGGTGCGCAATTCTCTCTATGTTGCGGGTTGTATGTTTCATTGCGAGGGTTGCTACAATGTTGCCACCTGGTCCTTTAAGGCAGGGATTCCTTATACAAAGGAATTAGAGGAACAAATCATGCAAGATCTGGCCCAACCCTATGTGCAGGGCTTGACCTTGCTAGGAGGGGAGCCCTTTTTGAATACAGGCATTCTCATTCCCTTGGTTAAGAGGATTCGTAAAGAGCTACCTGATAAGGATATTTGGTCTTGGACGGGGTACACTTGGGAAGAGATGATGCTAGAAACACCGGATAAGTTGGAATTGCTCCGCTATATTGATATTTTGGTAGACGGGCGTTACGATCGCACGAAACGCAATCTTATGTTGCAATTTCGAGGCTCGAGCAACCAACGTATTATCGATGTGCCTAAATCTCTTTCACAAAACCGAGTTGTGATTTGGGAGAAATTGCAGGATGGATTGAACCAATATGAGCAAATAAAGCGAGATAAACAATAGTGCTACAATTATGATATAATGGTAGCACTATGCTTGTAGGAAGTACGATAGCTCTTCCTGCGTAGCTACTAAGATAAGAAAAGAGAGAAAATGTACGATTATCTGATTGTTGGAGCAGGTTTGTCTGGCTCTGTGTTTGCTTATGAGGCGGCTCAGCGTGGCAAGAAAGTAAAGGTGATTGACAAGAGAGACCATATTGGAGGAAATCTCTATTGTGAGTTAATAGAAGGAATCAAGGTGCATAAGTACGGGGCTCATATTTTCCACACCTCCCATAAACGGATTTGGGACTATGTCAATCAATTCACGGAATTTAATCATTATGTTAATTCTCCTCTTGCCAACTACCAAGGCAAATTATATCATTTGCCCTTTAATATGAATACTTTTTACGCCCTCTGGGGCACCAAGACCCCGCAAGAAGTCAAGGAGAAAATAGCAGAGCAGACCCAGCATTTACAAAACATTGAACCTCGAAATTTAGAGGAGCAAGCCTTGAAGCTGATTGGAAAAGATGTCTATGAAATTCTGATTAAAGGTTATACAGAAAAGCAATGGGGATGTTCTGCAACGGATTTGCCACCTTTTATCATCAAACGTTTACCGGTTCGGTTTACCTTTGATAATAATTACTTCAATGACCGCTATCAAGGAATTCCAGAGCAAGGCTATAATGTCATCATAGAGAAGATGTTAGAGGGCATTGAGGTCGAGTTGAATGCAGATTTCTTTGAAAAGAGATTGGATTGGGAAGCCCAGGCTCAAAAGGTTGTCTTTACAGGGATGATTGACCAGTACTTTGACTACAAGCATGGGGAATTGGACTACCGGGGGCTTCGTTTTGAACATGAAGTGCTTGCGATGGACAATTACCAAGGAAATGCTGTGGTGAACTATACAGAGCGAGAAGTGCCCTATACTCGGATGATTGAGCATAAGCATTTTGAATTTGGTCATCAGGAAAAAACAGTTATTACGAAAGAATACCCAGTCGATTGGCAAAAGGGGGATGAGCCCTATTATCCAATCAATAATGCAGGCAACAATGCCATTTTTGATAAATATGCCAAGGAGGCAGAAACAATCAAGGATAGGGTCATTTTTTGTGGCCGTTTAGCAGATTACAAGTACTATGATATGGATAAGGTCATCAAGCGGACGCTTGAGATAGTGGATGCAGAATTTGATGACTGATTAGACAGAACACCAGATTGGCTAGGAGCAGTCGGGTGTTTTTGTGTACGTATTATTGGAATTTTGTCAACTGTAGTGGGGAGGTGAAAAATGAGGCTTTATACTCAATAAAAATCAAAAGTTGACGAAGTATCCTTTTGATTTTTATTGAGTATTAGAAGAGGGAACACTTATTCTCTCTTCCCTTATGGTTAAGGTGGTGACTGAAAATGTTGGAATTCAAGAGTATTGTGGTTGATGGTTTTGATGAAGTGGTTCTCCGCTTCCAGTTTTGTATTTGAGTAATGGAATTTGTCAATCCTACCTCTCTTCTTCAAAAAAATTCTAAGAATAGTTGAAGGAGAGGAGTTGGTGGAGCTCGTTTAATGTTCAACTAGACCAGCAAAATGATAACTCAGTAATATTAGCTAGAGTGATAGACTAGATATTAACTCTTTATCAAATAGAGGTAAGTTAGTCGATAGTTTTTAAGGGGAGCTACTTTTTAATATCTATGCTTTATGGTATAATACAATGGGTTATTGATGATTGAGAGGAGTCTGTAATGAATCACCAGCGGAATTATGGAATTGATTTGCTTCGCTTTATTTTAATGTTTATGGTATGTATATTACATGTACTTGGACAAGGTGGGATTTTGGAGGCTGTTCCGATAGGTTCTTTAGGACATAAAGTTTTTTGGCTAATAGAAATTAGCTCGTATTGTGCAGTTGATTCTTTTGCGATTATAAGTGGCTATATTGCAACTGATGGTAGGCATAGATATGAGAAAATAGTTTCTATGTGGTTTCAAGCATTTTTTTATTCCTTTATCTTTACTATTTTTCTATCTATTCTCGGAGTAGGGAACGGATTGGGAACGATAGATTTTAAGCGAAGTATCTTTCTGGTTACTTTTGGCAGTTTTTGGTATTTTACTGCTTTCTTTGCCTTATTTTTTGCAATGCCCATTCTGAATAGGTTTTTGTTTGCAATTAATGAGGTGCAAAGCAAGAAAGTGTTCATTGTTCTTACGTTACTATTTTCAGTTATGGGGAGCTTTGGAGATCCATTTAAATCGCAAATTGGATATTCTGCCATTTGGCTGATGGTATTATACTCTATTGGTGTTTTAGCGAAAAGGTTAAATTTGTTTGCACGGAGGAAATCCGCTACACTCATTATAGTATGGCTACTATGTATTTTCATTACTTGGTTTACCTACATCATTAAAGGCGACATGTTTTATATTAGCTATATTTCACCTACGATTGTGCTATCGGGCTTGATAATGGTCACTCTCTTTTCTAGACTTCGAATCAATCCCAAAGTTATTACAGTGATTTCGAAATTATCTCCGTATGCTTTTGGTATTTATTTGTTTCAGTCTAATCATATTATTTTTAATAATGTGATTAAAGGAAGCGCTGCATTTGTGGTAGACAAATCGCTTGTTGTAGGGATTCTATATGTATTTTTCTATGCCTTTTTAATTTTTATCTCGGGGTTATTTGTGGAGATAGTAAGAAGCAAGATTGATAGACTATTGCACATCCCAGCTTTGAGCCAAAAGATTGTACATGCCTTTGATACATTGTTTTTGTTGTTATTTAAATTCTTTGTTTAGTTATTTGAAGATGGATACCTGTGAAATCAGATAGTGTTTCGTTGCTCTCACAGGTATTTTGTATTGCTTTATTTTTGGGGCTACAAGACCTACTGCTATTGCCCTGACCATGTCATACAAAACCTTTATAGTCATTTTGATTGCTCCCTTAAATAGTGCGGATGTAAGCAACCTCCCTGCGGAGTTTCCTTCCTTATTTTGAGGTCCAAAGTTTTACAAATCCCGTCCTAAATAAGCATTTTATCATTATCTAGGATACCACTACGACGGGAAGTCTCTTTTAAAACTAACTCACTATAATACTACTTACGATGGAATCAGTCTTGGTTTAGCTTCAAAAAAAGTTTTTTGACCAAATTTTGACCAAAATGTTGAAAGACGGCTCTATAATTTCTGTAGTGGGTAAATCCACTGTAGAGATTATGGAGCCTTTTTGAGTATAGAAAAAAAGTCCCATATGACTTATAATGAAA
>NZ_JBUEQR010000051.1:0-1104 GCF_054968985.1 Streptococcus sp. 1F3
GAAAACTTTAAAAAACGCATTTTGATTGCTTTAAACGTAAAGAAAGAGAGAACCAAGTTCGTCCTCTCTAGGTGTTAGCTTTTCATCTACCCACTACAGTTGACAAAGAGCCCAAAAAGACAAGGCTTAGAAACCTTGTCATATGAACTATACCGGCGGCCGGGGTCGAACCGGCACGTCCGTGAAGACACTGGATTTTGAGTCCAGCGCGTCTGCCAATTCCGCCACGCCGGCTAATATATAGTAACTGGGGTAGCTGGATTCGAACCAACGCATGAGGGAGTCAAAGTCCCTTGCCTTACCGCTTGGCTATACCCCAATAATAAAATAGGCGAGTGATGGGAATCGAACCCACGAATGTCAGAGCCACAATCTGATGTGTTAACCACTTCACCACACCCGCCATATTAAAACACGGGCAGTAGGAATTGAACCCACACTGAAGGTTTTGGAGACCTTAGTTCTACCTTTAAACTATGCCCGTAAAGGTATGGAAGGGGAGGGATTCGAACCCCCGAACCCGAAGGAGCGGATTTACAGTCCGCCGCGTTTAGCCTCTTCGCTACCCTTCCAAAATATTAAATAATGGCGCGAGACGGAATCGAACCGCCGACACATGGAGCTTCAATCCATTGCTCTACCAACTGAGCTACCGAGCCAGATCCACAATCTAATTGCGGGAGCAGGATTTGAACCTACGACCTTCGGGTTATGAGCCCGACGAGCTACCTAGCTGCTCCATCCCGCGCTATTTATACTAAAAGGAGGATGTGGGATTCGAACCCACGCACGCTTTTACACGCCTGACGGTTTTCAAGACCGTTCCCTTCAGCCGGACTTGGGTAATCCTCCAACTTTATAGTCCGTACGGGATTCGAACCCGTGTTACCGCCGTGAAAAGGCGGTGTCTTAACCCCTTGACCAACGGACCATAAACAACATTAAAGATTTCTCTTTACTCCGCCAGTAGGACTCGAACCTACGACATCATGATTAACAGTCATGCGCTACTACCAACTGAGCTATGGCGGATTCTAGCTAAGCGACTACCCTATCTCACAGGGGGCAACCCCCAACTACTTCCGGCGTTCTAGGGCTTAACTT